>DATNQN010000075.1 GCA_036703985.1 Leptolyngbyaceae cyanobacterium | reverse complement strand
TGGGTGTAAAATGAAGGTATTAAATTCATTTTTTTTCATTAGTTAGGTCTTCTTGAGAATAGCAGACCTATTTTTTTTTGACAACAATCGGTCAACCCCGCACGCAGTAAGGGGTTGACCGATTGTTGTCTCCCCTCCAGGCTTCATCCCGATGCTCAAAACGTTTATGCTAATGCTTATAAAGCCGTGTTATGCCATTATTAAAAGTAGGTCAGTATCAGGAGGTTCGGCAAATGATGACATTTAATGATGTGGTCGAAGTAATCAAAAATCTCTCCACAGATGAAAAGCAGGAAATTCAACTATTGTTGAAGCAATACATTCGTGAAGAACGCCGCGAGGAAATATATAATAACTTTAAGTTAGCGCAGATCGAACAGCAAAAAGGTGAATTGAAGTTTTCCTCAAATATTAAAGAACTGAGACAAATGATAGAGTAATAATCATGCAAGTCAGTTTCAGTTCTTCATTTAAACGTGCCTTTAAAAAACGGATTAAAGGCAATATAGATTTAGAGGAAAAGTTTTGGCAAAAATTAGAACAGTTTACTGTAGATCCTTACGAGCCGAGTTTGAAAACTCACAAACTATCGGGCAAGCTTAAGGAATTTTGGAGTTTTAGTGTAGATTATGATGAGAGAATATTATTCTACTTTACTGAAGATGAAAAGGCTGTGTTTGTAGATATTGGTAGCCATGATGAGGTGTATTAGTTAGCTTTGAACAAATGTATCACTCCTCAAAAGGTTTTTCAAAAAGTCCTGACAAATCCCGATAACCACTAATTACCCTTAAAATCTCAATTCCCTCTTCAATTGGGCGATAAAAAATCAGGTAATCATCAACTGGAAAACTCCGCAACTCATCAAGAAGTTCATCACGCCGACGCCCCATATTTGGAAAAGTTGCTAAATTTTTACACTTTTGATTGACTTTTTTCAGGAAGCGCTCTGCCGCATCAAAACCACTATTGTCAGCAATCAAATCGATAATGGCTTCAATATCTCGGCTGGCGGGAGACGTAAAACGACAAAGATTAGTCATAAACTAGCTTGATCGCGACGTTGTTGTAGCTTCTGTTGCAGTTGGGAGAAAACCGTTTCCCCATCAACAACCTCTCCTCGCTCTGAAGCTTCAACGCCAAGCATAATTTCCTTTTTCAATTCCTCAAACCGCCCTTTGTAAATACGCTCTCGTTCTTCTAAGAGTTTGATACCTGCCACGATAACTTCTTCAGCAGAAGGATACTTACCGCTTTCTACCTGACTTTCAATAAACTTCTCAATTTCTGAACTTAACGATATGTTCATTTTTAACTTCAGTTTTAGTGATTTTGTATTAGGATTAGGGTTTGTTGATATTCTAGCTTAATTATGGCTTCAATTTCCTAAAATAGTGCGTTTTATCCAAGTCATAATAGTTTGAATTAGGTGCGTATCTAGGGATGAGAAAATGGGAATGGTGGGATGGGGTGAGTAGGTAATAACGCAAATTGTAGCGTCGAAGCGATCGAGAAAATCGAGAGAAGTTTGGCTAAAATATTGGGTTTTTGTCTCTTTATAGAAAATAAGGATGGGGTGTTTTCCCTGTCTAGGAGTTCCCAGTAGACTTTGAGATCCGTAAGGATGTAGGGTGTGCCTTCTGTGGATTTTGAGCAGTGGTGTTTTTTGACGAGTTGCAGGTAGATATCGGTAGCGGGGATATTGGGGCGATCGAATTTGCTACCGTCGATGGCTGTATGTAAGTATCAAATAATTTAAAACTATAATGGACATTATAAAGCTTCATCTATAAAATACTAGAAAAATCCTAATTTTTTGAGTATCTATTAACCAAAGGCACAAATATGCTATATAGCATTTTCAAATGAGACATAAAAAAGCATCATATTTTTTGATATCAGGAGAAGTGAACAACTTGAAATCAACTAAGCACTTAAACAGCCGCTTCATCAGAGTAAAGTTTTTACAGAAACGATAACACCGTCTAAGCAAGTTTTTTAACGATAACCAAACTGCTTCGATTGGATTTTCTTCTGGTGCATAAGGAGCAAATAAATGACAAGTGACTTTCCATTCTTCTGGGGTTAAGCCTTGATTAATTATTCTTAGTAATTCTCGCATTAATTCGCTTCTGTGATAGGCGGCTCCGTCCCAGAAAATAATGATTTGTCGCTCTCGATTAAGTTGAATAAGTTCTTGGATAAAGTTAACGGTCGAATCACTATTTCCGGCTTGATAAGCACGCACAATTAACTCTTGGTTTATCAGGTCTAAAGCTCCATAGTAGGTTTGTCGATTCTTTTCATTGATAATCGGAATTTTTAATCTTTCTGGGCTGCCTCCCCACCCATGACCAATCAGATCCCCTTCTAACAAGTGAACTTCGTCAAGAGCATACACAGCAATGTCTCCCGACTTAATCCTCGGCATTAGTTTTTCTAACATAGACTGGATTTCTTGATTTCTTTTCTCCACTACTTCTGGGTCTTTACGAGGGTTCTTTTTTTGGGCTTTTTGCCAACTGATCTTAGCTTCCGCAAGTAAGCCATAATAGCTTGTTGGGGACTGAAAAACTACGTCATATTGCTCAATTAAATAACACTCTAGTTCGGACAAATCCCAATATTCTTGTTCTTGGAGCCAAGCAATTACTGTTTGTTTTTCTTTTTCGCTTAAATAGCTTTTGCTCCCTTGATAAGATAATTTTATCCCTTTTGTCCCACCTTCTTTAAATCTTTTCTTCCACTTACTAATGAAGCTTTTTGATACATTTAAGGCTGTGGCAATCATCGGATAGTCCCAACCTTGCAAGGCAAATTTTACAGCTAGCGCTCTCTTTAATTCCCTAGAATCTGGATTGCTTTTAATTAACTCATCTAATTCTTGAATTACCCTTTCTCTTTCTAGGTTTTCCATATAATTTTTTCCCTGAAGATAGCTTTAATTTTATCATTCCTCGGTAACTCGTGTTTACATCTCATTTGAAAATGCTATATTGACTTTGCCTAACTCTATTGGTTTACAATGTTATTCTTTATTAATAGACAGAAAGATTTACATAATACCTAAATATTACAGTTTTAGAGATAAGCTTATTTCTGAGTGTCCTAAATGCAATTATCCAGCTAGATTGTATTTTGAAGGGTGACTTTATTTAGGATTTTCTAATGACGCAATCATATCTCAGTGATTAATTTGGTGTTGGTGATTGATGCTCGTAATATTAGTCTTACTCTATTTTGTAAGGATGACTATAAACTAGTTGAAGGTTTCGTTTCGGTTAAACCGTGTCATACTTGATAAAATTGCGGATAGGTGAGGTTTTCGGCACATTGCCATAAAACCTCATAACAACACAAATATATATCAATATCTTGCTTCCTATTAATATCAACAGGAATGCTGTTTTTTAAAGCTGAATAGGAAGCGTCAATCTGCTAAATTTTTCGTAGCAGAACAACCCAAAATACAGGTAATCAAACTATTAATCAAGCGTTCTTTTTCCATCGGCATGGTGTGCTTACCGTGCAGCACTTCTTGGGAGATGATGAAGGCTCCTAAAGTGCCGAAAAAAATGCGGGCGGTTGCTTCTGGATCGGCAATGTTTAATTCTGGGTTAGATTCTAAATAGGAACTGAGATTTTTGTAGCCGTATTGAATGACGGTGCGGGTGTAAAGTTGCGCTAGTTCTGGGAAGCGCCCGGATTCAGCTACTACTAATCTTAAAAATGCTATATATTCGGGGTCTTCCATTCTGCCTAAAATGCTTTCTGCCAATCTTCTCAGAACTGTAGTAGGTTCTCCTTGAAATGGTTCTGATTGAAACTCTGCTTGTAGGCGGCGAATGGTTACTCGCTCGATTAGCGATCGAAAAAGTCCTTCTTTATCTTGAAAGTGAGTGTAAATCGTTTGCTTGGATACCCCTGCTTCGGCGGCTACCCGATCCATGCTGGTGTTGGCGTAACCGTTGTGCAGGAAGACTTGCATCGCTCCTTTGAGGATTTGCTCCCGTTTGCTGTTGATAGCTAAGTTTGTTTCTAGTTCAACCATTGAGTTTCTCAAATTTTTATTACTTTTGGCAGGAATTGCGATCGCGTATCAGCTTGTCATTCACATTTAGACGCACCGAACAGGATGAAAGTTAAGGTTTTGTAAAAATTCTTGATTTATCATACTATACAGTCTAGTATAGCAGTTAAATAATCAACTTGTTTTCTAAGAATACCGTTTCCATCTAAACGGCTCTTAGGAACGGGTTGATGTGAGATTTCGATCGCAAGGCGGTACTTTTATACAAATAGATAACCCGTCCAAAAGAGGATGTTTTTAGATTGAGAAATCCCTAACGTGTTCTGGATAAACGATAAAGTATAAAAATTCGTTCTCTCTCTTCCGCTTGCTCTTGCCAATACCATCTTCCTAAAAATAAGGGTTTGTCATCATGACCCAATTAGCTTCCAAGCCCGAACAAGAACAGTTTGCGCCACCGCCAGAAACACCTGAACCTAAACGCAAACGCAATCCTCGCTTGTTACTGATTCCAATTGGTGTTTTAATTGTTGGTGCAGGTTTAACTTGGTATTTTTTATCTCGTCCGAAAACGGAAGGTTTGCAGTTAAGTGGAAGAATAGAAGGTTATCCAACTGATATCGGTGCGAGAGTACCCGGTCGAGTTAATTTCGTGGCAGTTCGGGAAGGCGATACAGTTAGTCAGGGTCAAGTAATCGTGCGATTGGATGATGCAGAAATACAAGCTCAATTGAGGGGAGCAACGGCTAGAATTGCGGCTGCACAGCAACAAGAACGTCAGGTGCAAATGCAAATTGAGGTGGTAAATACGCAAATTCAAGAAGCCGAATTAAATAGGCAGCAGTCGGAAGGAGATGCAAGGGGACGGATTTATCAAGCACAAGCAAATGTGGCAGGTTCACAGGCGCAGGTAACGCAGGCAGAGGCGCAGGTGAATCAGGCAGAGGCGCAGGTGAATCAGGCGCAGGCGCAGGTGAATCAAGCGCGATCGCAATTAAAATTAGCTACCACAAATCGCGATCGCTATGCTCGATTAGTTAGAGAAGGCGCAATTTCTCAACAACAATTCGATCAATTTCAAACTACATTTGAAACCGCTCAAGCAACTTTAGCTAATGCATACGCAGGTTTAGCAACCGCACGAGCTACTTTAGAAACTCGCATCGCAGCCGTAGATGCAGCGCGTCGGCAAGTAAATGCAGCACAAGGCGCATTAGTACAAGTGCAAACTACTAGTATTAATCCCGATATTCGGAAAGCACAAGTTAATGCTTTACGCCGACAATTAAACGTAATTGGTGCTCAATTAGATGCGGCAAAAGCAGAAGTTGCCAACGCACAAGCAGCGCAGCAACAAATTTTAGCTCAAATCAATTATTTAAGTGTAATTAGTCCGATGAATGGGGTAGTAATTACGCGAAGTGTGGAACCGGGACAAGTAGTTACTTCTGGTAAAACTTTGCTGACAATCATCGATCCCAATAGCGTTTATATGCGGGGTTACGTTCCGGAAGGTCAAATCGGTCAAGTGCGAATTGGTCAAAAAGCAAAAGTCATTTTAGATTCTGCACCAACTCAACCTTTAGCTGCTCGCGTGGCAGCAATTGATACCCAAGCTTCCTTTACTCCGGAAAATATTTACTTTAAAGAAGACCGAGTTAAACAAGTTTTTGGCGTTAAATTAACCCTTGATAATCCACAAGGATTTGCTAAACCCGGAATGCCTGCCGATGGGGAAATTCTTACCAACGAACAGGAGAGGCAGAAATGAGTGGGAGCGGGGGAGCAGGGGAGCAGGGGAGAAAATACCAATGATAAATGACCAATGACTAATGACAAATAACAAATGCCTCAAAATGATTTAGTTATTGAAGTAGCAGGTTTGTGCAAACGCTACGGTAAATTAACGGCGGTGCGCGGCATTGATTTTGCCGTGCGTCGAGGGGAAATTTTTGGATTAATTGGCCCTGATGGAGCGGGAAAAACTACTACTTTTCATATTTTAGCGGGAGTGATGGAAGCCAGTGCAGGAAAAGTAGAAGTTTTGGGAAAAATACCGCGCAATGCAAGGTTAGGTATTGGTTATTTAACTCAACAGTTTTCGCTTTATTTGGATTTGAGTATTGATGAGAATCTTCGTTATAGTGCTGGATTGAGAGAGGTTCCCAACGATTTATTTGTTGAGCGTCGAAATAAATATTTGCGGTTGATGAATTTGGAGAAAATTGGCGAGCGTTTGGCAGGACAACTTTCGGGAGGAATGAAGCAGAAATTAGCGCTTTGTTGTGCTTTGATTTCGCAACCGCAAATTTTACTTTTGGATGAACCAACTACGGGGGTAGATCCGGTATCGAGGCGGGAGTTTTGGGATGTGTTAGCGACTTTAGCTGCTAACGAAAAAGTGACTATTGTGGTGGCGACTCCTTATTTGGATGAGGCGGAACGCTGTAACCGAATTGCGTTGATGTATGAGGGAGAAATTCATCAAATCGATACGCTGAAAGAGTTAAGAAAAAGTTTGGGGTTGGAGCGTTTGGAAGTTCGCACTAACGATTTGTTGAAATCGGAAAAAGTTTTGTTGGATGCTGTTGGTAATCAAAGCGCGATCGCAGATGTGCAAACCTTTGGCGATCGCTTGGATATTTTAGTAAAAAATGCGGCAACTGGTGAGGCTCAAGTTCGGAAAATTTTCAGTCGGCATAATGTTGCGCTTGATGATATTCAAGCAGTTGAACCAACCCTAGAAAATGTGTTCGTAACTCGCTTGCGTCAGCAAGGTTCCGATCCGCCTTTTATTGCGTTTCCAACTATGCAAAATAGGAAGGGAAAAGCTAACCGATCGGGAATTGCGATCGGTGCCGATCGTTTAGCGAAAAGGTTTGGAGATTTTCAGGCAGTTAAAGGTGTATATATAGAGATCGGATATGGAGAAATTTACGGATTGTTAGGAGCAAATGGAGCGGGAAAAACTACTACTATTAAAATGTTGTGCGGATTATTAGAGCCAACTAGCGGTCTCATATCTTTAGCCGGAAAAACGAGTAATTTAAGAAGTAAAGATTTGCGGCGACGTATCGGTTACATGAGCCAAAAATTTACTCTTTACGATGATTTGACAATCGTACAAAATTTAGAATTTTATTGTGGAGTTTATGGCGTACCAAGGAAATTACGCAGGGAAAGAATCGAGTGGGTATTAGAAATTTGCGGTTTGGCAGATCGAGAAAATTTAATTACCGGACAATTACCGGGTGGTTGGAAACAAAGGGTTGCTTTTGGTGCTTCTGTAATGCACGAACCGGAAATTTTATTTTTAGATGAACCGACTTCCGGGGTAGATCCTTTAGCTAGACGACAATTCTGGCGATTTATTAATGAATTTGCCCGTCAAGGAACGGCTATTTTAGTAACAACTCATTATTTGGAAGAAGCGGAACAATGTAATAGAATGGGTTTCATGGTGGCGGGGGAAGTGGTAACCCAAGGTTCACCCAGTCAAATTAAAGCGGAACAACCAGGAGAATTGATTGAATTAGTAGTCGATCGCACTCAAGTTGCTTCCGATTTGTTGAAAACTCAGTTAGAATCTTGGAGAGTGTCTATTTTTGGCGATCGCCTTCACGTCGTTTTCGACGATCCGGAGCGAGAAATGTCAGAAATTCGCTCGTTTTTGCAAAAGTCGCAGATAAATATTAACTCCATTCGGACAATTCCTTTTTCATTAGAAGATGCTTTTATCGGCACTGTCCAACGCGCACAACAAAATCATTAATTTTCTGTTTTTTGATGGCTATGGAAGTAAATTTTAAAAAGGCTAATTACGACGATCGAGATTTAATATTAGAATTAATCCGAGAGTTTTATGAAATAGAACACGTAGAGTATAATCGGCAAGTTTTAGAAAAATGTTTGCCGGAAATATTCGATAGCGAACAATGGGGAATGCTCTGGCTAATCTGCGTTGAAAATGAAGTAGCCGGCTATATTTTTCTTACTTTTGGCTACAGTTTTGAATTACATGGAATTAATGCTTTAGTTGATGAACTGTACATTCGAGAAGCTTATCGCTTAAAAGGAATCGGTAAAAAAGCTTTGAAGTTTGTCGAATCGGTTTGTGAATCTTTAGGGATTAAAACGATGAACCTGGTGGTTGGGTATGAAAATGAAGTAGCTAAAAATGTTTACAAAAAATTTGGTTTCACTGCATACGAACGCTATATCATGACGAAATGGATAGGCGGCAAAAATGAAACGGATTCTGGCACAATGTAACAAAGAGTTAGCACAATTTGCACGCGATCGCTTAACATTGGCATTAGCGATCGTATTACCGATCGCAACCTTAATTATTTTCGGTTTTGCGATTAGGCTAGAAACTAAAGATATTCCAATTGTAGTGCAAGATTTAGACCTTAGTCCCCTCAGCCGCACTTACATAGAACAAATATTTGCCACCAATCAATTTCAACCTTCCATTTGGCGAGGAAAAGATCCCGTTAGTAATGCGATCGATCCTAGTATTGCCAAAGCAGCAATTATCATTCCACCTAATTTTTCCCAGCAAATTAAATCTGGTAAAACTACAGCAGTGCAAGTATTAATCGATGGTACGGACGCCAATAATGCCAGAGTTATTCAAAATATCGTTAAAGCAACTACCAATTCTTTTTTACAGCGTGCTGGTTTACAAACAACTAATCCTAAAATAGTTCCTCGTACTCGGTTGTGGTTTAATCCCGGTAGGAAAGAATCACTTTATATCGTACCAGGAGTGTTTGGGGTAATCTTGTGGATTTACCCATCTTTATTATCTGCGATCGCAATGGTGCGAGAAAAGGAAAAAGGAACTATTTTGCAAGTTTACGCTTCCAGTTTAACGGCGGCTGAATTATTATTAGGTAAAGCACTTGCCTATTTTTTGGTAGGAATTGCTCAAGCTACATTTGTAATTTTACTTGGCGCTATTTTATTCGGTATTGGTTTAGCGAGCGAACCAACTCCTCTGATAATTGGGACTCTATTATATTTGATGGCTAGCGTTATGTTTGGCTTACAAATCGGTACGAGAGCAAGCAACCAAAATGCCGCAGTACAAGCAGTTGCAACTATAGGTTTCTTGACGGCGTTGTTACTTTCTGGCTTTATTTACCCCTTAAGCAATATTCCCTTTCCTTTGTCTTTTATCTCTAATGTTGTACCAGCTAGATATTATATTGAACTAAGTCGCGATGCTTTTGTACGGGGTACTGGTTGGCTGGGAATTTGGTACGTTCCATTGATTTTGTTAATAATCAGTTTATTCTTTTTCAACGTAGCTAGACGCTTATTAAGTCGAATGCAGTTACCCGATTAGTTATTTGTCATTTGTCATTAGTCATTGGTTAAGAGTTTAAGCTTTAAGTAATAAAGTATATGAATTTAATACGTAGTTTTCTAGAAAGTAGTTTTTGGGCTTTGGTTGTTAAAGAAATCAACCAAATTATTAGAAACAAGCAGTTGATATTTTTGTTGCTATTTCCTCCTACGGTTCAACTGCTGATATTCGGTTTCGCGCTTAACCCCGACGTGCAGAACTTGAAGTTAGGAGTCGTAGATTACGCTCAAACTTACGAAAGTCGCGAACTGATTGCTGCTTTTACCGAAAATAAGATTTTTACTCCGCAATTATACACGTATAGCACGGGTGACTTAGCGCGAGAAGTTCGGATGGGAAATATCGCGGCAGGTATTGTGATACCACCTGAATTTAATCGAGATTTATCTCAAAATAGAACGGCAGAAGTGCAAGTTTTAGTGGATGGAGTAGATGCGAATACCGCTGGAATTGCTAGCGGTTATATCAATCAAATTATCAATCAATATAGCCGTAAATTAGATGGCGATCGATCTCCGCCATTAGTGCGATCGGAAAGTGTTTTCCTCTATAATCCAGGGTTAGTTGCAAGTTGGTTTCTGGTTCCTGGCGTGATAGGGATAGTTTTAAATCTTACCAGTACGTTAGTTTCATCAACCACAGTTGTCAGGGAAAAAGATTCCGGTACTTTAGAACAATTACTGATGACACCAGCCGATGCTTGGGAAATTCTATTAGCCAAAATAGTGCCGCTTTTTGTGTTATTGATGGGAGATGTTTTGCTGGCTTTAACGATTGCTCGTTTAGTGTTTAACATACCGTTTCGCGGTAACTTAATTTTATATTTTGTTTTAGCATCGCTTTACATTTTTGTCGGTATTGGTATCGGAATTATGCTGGCAACTTTGGCACGCAGTCAGCAACAAGTGGTTTTAATTTCATTTTTTATTAATTTACCAGTGATTCAGCTTTCTGGTGCGATCGCGCCCATTGAAAGTATGCCCGTAGCATTCCAATACCTATCATTACTCAATCCTTTGCGTCACTTTGTTACGATTAGTCGTGGCATTTTACTCAAAGGAGTTGGGATGGATGTATTATGGCCAAATGTACTTGCTTTGGCGTTTATCGTCACAGTTCTTTTGACAGTCAGTATCAATCGGTTTCGCAGTCAGTTAAGTTAACCGATGTGAGATTTTTGATATTCGATCGTGCTAAAAGTTAGCGTCCCATATTTCGCTTCAATTGATCTAACTCATCTTCGGCTTCCCAGCGCTTAAACTGGTCATCTAATGGGTCTGCACCTTTAAAAGATGTCGTATTATATCCTTTATTCCAACCCTCTGTTTGCGATCGCGATGACGTACTAGCGCTAGCAGCACGATTTGTTTCCATCTGCGCCGCTTTCGCCCGCACTTCTTGCCGTCTTTGCTGAATTTTTGCCAGCAATTCTTGCGCCTGCTTAATTCGCTCTTTTACCCCTTTCATATGTCCCCAAAGCTGATTGCCTTGGCGCAACAAAGCAGCTTCTCTTTCTTGTGCTGGTTTTGCTAGATCCATTCTGTTGGCAGCTTGGGCTTTTTCAACTCGCAAGTGCCACCGCTTCACTTCTTGTGCAGTAGCAAGTATTTCTCCTTCTAATTTCTTTTCTTGCCCTTGCAGGTCATTAATTATTCGCAAGCTATCTTGTTCTTGTTCCCGCAGTTGTTCCTCTAGTGCTTGCAATTCCAAATGAGGATTGTTTCGCAGGAATTCTTCCAAGCGACTTTCTAAAAAGCGACTGAGATCTTCAAATAAACCCACTGCTAAAACTCACTAGATAGGTTAAGTGCATCCAATTCAGAATTCAGGAGTTAGAATTCAGGAGTTAGAATTCAGGAGTCAGAATTCAGGAGTCAGAATTTAGAATAATTCTAGTACAGGACAGTAGAAGTAAGCCACCAGCTTGTTTCTTTTTTCCCTGCACCCTGCCAGAGGCGTAAATAGATCGGGTTTTTAGTTAAAAGATACTAGAATTGTTGCCCTACATAAATCGATCGCACTTCTCCATTGCGGCGGATCAGCGCTTCATCATTCTTGACTTCTACTAAAGTCCAACCGCTAGAAGCAATGCTTTCTCCTACATAAATCCGTCGGGAAGCACCATTAACTTCAAAAATAGCGGCTGATTTGTCACCCAAAGATAGCACGCCCACCAAAGTATGACGAATCGCGGGTGTAGATGCAGCAGCCTGGGTAGTAGTTGGCTGGGGTCTAAAGGTTGGTTGCGGAACTGGTAAAGGCGATGCTGCTACCGGACTGGGAGAAGATGGCGCAGTTACTCTGGGAGAAGTAGCCGCACTCGGACGTGGGGCTGCTCCCACGGTAGCAGATGGAGTAGCCGTCGCCCTTGCTGTAGCTGCTGCGGTGGGTGAAGGTTTCGCACTCGGACGGGGAGAGGCTGCGACGGTAGCGGATGGAGTAGTCGTGGGGCGTGCGCTAGCAACCGCAGTCGGCGCTGGCTTAGCTGTGGGGCGTGCGCTAGCAACCGCAGTTGGCGCTGGTTTAGCTGTGGGACGTGCGCTAGCGGCTACGGTTGGAGAAGGTTTAGCTGTATTAGTATTAGGTGCAGCAGCAGCGACGGTAGGAGATGGGTTAGCCGCTGGTGGTGCGGGGGGATTGCCGTAAACTATTTGAGGTCTTGGGAAAACAGGAATGTAAACTCGTTCCAGAACGCTTTGAGGGCGGTTGGGATTTTGGGGTAAATTTCCGGGGGCGGGAACTGGTACTAAGTTGTTAGCAATGGGCGGTGGGGGAAGGACAGCAACTTCTCTATTGTCTTTTTCTGAGGATTTCTGACCAATGATGTCGATCGATCGCTGCATATAATCGATAAATTGGTTATCCGCCTCTGTGGGAACTTTTTGAGCTTCTGGTACTGATGCGGTCTTCATCCCAAACAAGCTATTTAATCTGCCTTGACCAGCCAACCACAAGAGTAAAATAAAGGCCAAGGAAGCACAAGCCGCCCCCAGCAGCATTTTATTCAGGGATCTGCCTTGTTCATCGGGCTTTTGGCTTTTCTCTGCATCAATAGTGGGAGGAACCTGCACAGGACGTGATACCGTTCCTGGCGGTATGTTAATGGAGGGAATACTCATCTGCTGTAGGGAGACGTATTCTTCTTGGGGAGTCTCCACGGGTGGTTCGCCGCCACTATCGATCATCATGTCAACGTCTGCGAATACGTCATCCATTAAGCGATCGGCAGATTTATCCATCGACCAAGGTTCGATCGGTGCTTGTCCTTCCGATGGCTTGAGGGCTATCCGGTTGTTGCTGACTTCCTGAGACATAGATGGCTTGCTTAATTGCTGCTGAAGCTAAATATAGCGTCTAAAGATGCGTTTGACGCTAGATGTTACCCGGAAATTTTGATAAAAATTTAAATTAACACAGTCAAGGGTAGTGGGTAGTGGGATTGTGGAGAAAGAATTCAGGAGTCAGGAGTCAGAATGAATTGAGTCTGACTGGCAGTTGAATGATTCCGATCGCTGAATTCTTCTATTATCTGTGTTCATCTGTGTTTATCTGTGGATATCTGTGGTAAAAAATATCCCCAGATAAAGTTTTGAGAACCATCTAACTTTCACCAATCGTAGCTAGTTGCCGATTTCGCAATTCCAAATAAATCAGCAATGCGTTAACATCTGCCGGATTAACACCGCCAATTCTAGCAGCTTGTCCGATCGTCAGAGGTCTGACTTTTGCTAGCTTTTCGCGAGATTCTTTAGAAAGGGTTTCAATGGCAGCATAATCTAAATCTGCTGGCAGTTTGCGATGTTCGTGTTTGGCAATTTGGTCGATTTGATTTTGTTGTCGTTGGAGATATCCGGAATATTTGATATCTATTTCAGTACCTTCTCTTTCTGTTGAATTGAGATGGGAATTGCTTAATCCGTATCGATCTAGATCGACATAATGGAATCCCGGACGACGCAACAAGTCAGCCAGGGTAATCGAACCTTTGATCGCTTGTTGGGTATCGGATGCGATCGCTTTGCCAATTTCATCATGTTCTTTAATGCGCGTCGAATACAGCCGTTCTTTCTCGGCGGTGATATTTTCTTGTTTGCGTTGGAACATCTCCCAGCGACGGTCATCGATCAAACCAATTTCTCGTCCCAAGGGAGTCATGCGTTGGTCTGCATTATCCGATCGCAATAGTAAACGATATTCCGATCGCGAAGTCAGCATCCGATAAGGTTCTCGCAAATCCTTCGTACACAAGTCATCTACCAACGTACCCAAATAGCTTTGTTCGCGAGGAAATACGATAAGTTCCTCACCCCGCACCAACCGCGCCGCATTAATCCCCGCCACAATTCCCTGTGCGGCAGCTTCCTCGTATCCAGTAGTACCGTTAATTTGTCCAGCGCAGAACAAACCCTCAATTTTCTTAGTCATCAGCGTCGGATAACACTGAGTAGCAGGTAAATAATCATACTCAACTGCATAAGCCGGACGCAACATGGCGCAATTTTCCAAACCGGGAAGACTCCGCAACATTTGCAATTGCAACCCTTCCGGCAACCCAGTCGAGAAACCTTGAATATACAATTCTGGAATATCTCGACCTTCCGGTTCGATAAAGATTTGGTGACTTTCCTTATCAGCAAATCGAACAATTTTATCTTCAATGCTAGGACAATAACGGGGCCCTTTCGCATCCACCCAACCGCCGTACACTGGAGACAAGTGGAGATTTTCCCGAATTAGGCGATGAGTTTCTGCTGTGGTGCGGGTGATGTAACATGGCATTTGTTCCCGTTCTACCCACAATTGGGGATCGAAACTAAACCAGCGCACCTCTTCATCACCCGGTTGCGGTTCCATTTTACTGTAATCAACGGAACGCTTATCAACTCGCGCCGGAGTTCCTGTCTTGAGGCGTCCGGTTTCAAAACCCAAGCGGTTGAGAGTTTCCGTCAAACCAACAGCGGCGAATTCTCCCGCACGTCCGGCTGCCATCGACTTGTTGCCTACCCAAATCTTACCACCCAAGAACGTACCAGTAGTAAGGATGACTGCTTTGCACTCGAAAGCTACGCCGAAGTAAGTTTCGACACCGATAATTTCGTCATTTTTACCCAAAACCAAGTCCGTCACCATGCCTTCCCGGACAGTCAGATTATCCTGATTTTCGATAATCCGTTTCATCACCGCCGCATATTCCCGCTTGTCAGTTTGCGCCCGTAACGCCCAAACTGCTGGCCCTCTGGAGGAGTTTAGCACTCGTTTTTGTAGGTAAGTGCGATCGGCCATTTTGCCAATTTCGCCGCCGAGAGCATCTACCTCATGTGTCAATTGCGACTTAGCAGGCCCACCCACCGCCGGGTTGCAAGGTTGCCAAGCAATTTTATCCAAATTCAGGGTTAACAGCAGAGTGCGACAACCCAGGCGTGCGGTAGCAAGTGCAGCTTCGCAGCCGGAGTGACCTGCACCGACAACGATAACATCAAAAGCGTCTAGGAATTCTACGGACATAAAGGGTTAAGTTTGATCGGAGTCAGGGTTTGAGCAGTAAGGACTTATGGTTTATTGTAGCCCTTAAAATCTAGGACTACCGAAGTGTAATTTAACTAAGGTAAATGTAATATATACAGGACTTACGCACGCTGGGGCTATCACCTTTGTTTCTTCGTCGATCATTCGCGGTGAAACCTACCATTTATCGTAGAAATCCGGTTTCTTTGCGTAAGTCCTAATATAATTAAGGCTTAATGTAATAGGAAAATCAAAATGCCTGAAGAAGAATTTCAAATTTTACAAACTATATATTTGGCGGATGAAAGTAATCTTGATAAGATTGAAATTGGCAAGAAGATAAATTGGGATTCTAAAAATAGTAAGCTAAAGGTAGGTTCAATAACTATTTCCGTAAAGCAATTCCCCAAGAACATTGCTGGTCACTCTATTGATTCGATGATTTGTTGGATTGTAGCGAAAGAGAATGATAAAATTAAATTGTTTTGCGTATTAAATAAAAATGACAGAGAAGTAGGTTCTAAAGTTACACCAAAAAAAACAATTTTTAATTCGGAGAAAATCGCAATAGAAGAAAACGTTGATCGTATTGCCCCTGTGATGGAAAAAGCAATAGGTAAAGGATTCTGGCAAGTTTTTGAGAACGACCAGCAAGAGCTTATAATTGGATCTTTGATGAGAAGGGTAATGGAGATAAAAAGCCAAGCAGATGAAATTTATTTGATAACCGATCCTTCTCATAAAGAGCAACTAATCAGCCAAATAATAGATGCAATTGATGAATTAGTCAGAGCAGAAATAGCTCTAGAGAAATTTGACGTAGATAATATTAGAAGATATTGGGAAGAAAAATTATCCGAAATTAATGGTGTGAAAGTTTGGCAATCCCTGAATCGAGAAACGAAATCATATCTTGAAACTGGAGAATTAGTATGCCGATTTTTAGATAATCAGCCAAATCTTAAGGTTGACTGGACTGCCGTCAATGTCGAATACTATAAAGCAATAGAGGTAGAAATTAATCAAAAGCTATTTAAAAAGTTTCGGCAATGGTTAAAAACTGAAAGGACAAGCACCTTCAAAAATTTATGTTCTGAAGAAGCCAAGAAGCAATTACATCAGCAGACATATAGTTTTATAGCTAAAAATGAGTCTTTAACATTGGGCAGTTTTCAGTATATTTTTAGTAAATTAGATGAAGGTAGTGAAAAGTGTAAATTTAATGCTGAAGGTACATTTTTAGAACTCTTGGAAAACTTTATTGAATTTAAGCTTGGTGAAGAAAGCCAGCAGTTCATAGAAAAAATTTCAAACCTATTACGTGGATTAGATAAAACCCGAAACAAGAGTATACATAGTGATTTTTTAGGTCGTGATTATATGAAAAATTGCGTTGCTAAGATGAATGATTTAATCCCTGAAATTATTAGATTTTCTAATTGATAGTAATTATCAGACTTCCACATTAAGCAAGTATAAAAACTTAGATCGAGGCAACATCAAGAGACATCTTATAAATTATAATAAATGATTAATACCTGGAAGCTTTGGCATAATTATCCCACTTCCACATAGCGAGATTCTGCATCTTTATTTAATTCTTCAACTGCTTCCACGTATGCTTGAATAGCATCTTTGATATTTTCTAATGCTTCTGACTCTGTTTCTCCCTGCGACCAACATCCAGGTAAAGCAGGACACCAAACAGCGTATCCTTCATCAGATTTTTTTAAATTGACTTTGTATCGCATATCTAAAATTTTAAGTTTGGATTTTTTTGCCAAAAACTATTGCTGCTTGCGCTTGTTATTTCGTTATTTTTTTCTAGTTAAGAAATTCTTTGACAGGCGCACGGTGTTTCAACCATGCCATACCTCCCCATGCAGTTCGGGGCACCTCGTCATACAAAGCTATTGTATATTGTAATTATATTTTTGTCCATTGAGTACGATCTGATTTAATATTATAGAAAGTGCCCAGTTTAAAAAAAATGTAATCCTATTTATCCATTAATTGATTCATCTGTGAAGTAGTCTGAATTAACTTTTTTTTATCCCATAAGCTGATTTAATTGATACTCCTAATTTATTGTCTTCTGTAAAATTGCCTAATTATTAGTACGCTTTTTATTCTATCGTTAAAATAGGTGAATCTAGCGAGTTTAAATATGACAAAAGTAGATTCAAGTCAAGCTCAAGAGCGTTTTGTAGAAATTATTACTAGTGTAGGCGTCGCGGAGAGAGAGTAGTAATTGAACGGGAAGGTAAAGCAGTAGCAGCCATTATTAGTTATGCAGATTTGAAGCGATTGGAAGCCTTGGAAAACGCCATTGATGCTGAAATGATGCGCCGTGCGATGGCTGAACATGATGGTGAATTTGCCACTATTGAAGAAGTCATAGAAGGGTACAATAAACTGCATGTTACTGACTTAACTATCGAGAATATTATCAATTACTGAACGCTACGCCTTACGACTTACAAAAGCTGCTGAAAAAGAGTTGTATAATTTACAACTTAAGCAGTTCAAGCAGGTTGTGAAAAAAATATTTTCTTTTCAAAGCAATCCTCTACCGCAAGACTGCAAGAAATTGGAGGATTATGAAACAGCTTACCGCGTCGATCAAGGGGAGTATCGGATTCTTTCTACTATAGAAGAGGGTGAGGTGCAGGCGTTTAGAGTGGGTAAGCGTAACGATGATGAAGTTTATCAGAATTTATAGTGATAAAATTGATATTCTACATCTTTAGTTAATTCTTCAACTGCTTATAGATATGCTTGAGCTAAGCGTCACGGCAACAAGGACTCAATTTTTATTCTAGCGGCTATGGATTTGTGGCAATATATAACTTGTTATTCAAATAAGTATGGAATAGCTGTATTTGAGGGTGTGCAAGGATGGTTACTCGATTCACAATTAAAAATGTGAAAAACGATGTTATCTTATGTAATCTCATTTTTCCAGCCAGCAATCAAAAAGTTGTACTTGAATGGCTAGCTAAGCAAAATATTCAGCCGCTCGTAAAAAGAGATTCAAAAGTTTTCTACGGATGTTTGCATATAGAGTTTGAAACCCAAGACATTAATTTAGTTAATAAATTAGACAAAAAGCATGGGAGAGGTGCTACCTTTTCCAAGGTGAAGGATACAGAAAAATTGCCAAATCCAGCATTTAATAAAGAAGCTAATAACAAAGGTGATGAACATGAGAAAGCAGCTAAAATAAATCACGATCGTCTTAATAAAAAAGCGGGTTTTACGCCTTCCCAATACCAACAGGCAATTTTTGACTGGATTACGTGTGGACAAGGCGACGGTATTGTTGAAGCTGTTGCTGGAAGTGGGAAAACTACAACTCTTGTTGAAGCAGCTAAGTTACTCAATACATCTAATGCTTTATTCGTCGCTTTTAACAAAAATATTATTGAAAATTTAAGACCTAAAGTACCTAAATTTATGGTGGTTAAGACTATTCATAGTATTGGTCACAATTGTCTTTACCATGAATTAGGAGAAACCAAAACCGAACAGTATAAGTATGGCAAAATAATCAAGAGGCAACTTTCTAAAATTTATGAAAGGCTTTTGCTTTTTTATCGCCGAGAAATAAAGCAAGCTAAACACCAAGGAAAATATAACAAAAAAGAAAGAAAACTTCCTAAATTAGACGAAGTAGAGATAATTATTAACGATTTAGTAAATTTCGTGCAATGTACCTTAACTGAGCCAAGCGATCGCAAAGCGATGAAAGAAATGGTAGAGCATTTTGGGATCGGAATCAAAGAAGACGAACTAGAAGCTTATATACCGGAAGTACAAGCTGTGTTGTTGAAGGGTGAACAACTAGCGAAGCAGGATAAAATTATTAGTTTTGAAGACCAACTGTATCTTCCTCACATTTGGAATCTGCAACCGCAAAGAAAATTCGAGTGGATTTTTGTAGATGAAGCTCAAGACTTCAGTAAAGCCCAGCTTGAATTAGTGCTTAAAGCTCGTGCAAAGAGCGGAAGAATGCTGTTTGTTGGCGATCCCAGGCAAAGCATTTATGGTTTTGCTGGGGCTGATGCTAAATCATTTTGGAATATAAAAAATCGCATAAATGCTCACTTAATGCCCCTATCAATCTGCTATCGCTGTCCTGAAAAAGTAATTAAATTAGCCCGCGAGATAGTACCGCAAATTGAAGCTAAGCCTTCTGCACCGCTCGGAATAGTTGAAAAAATTGTCGAGAATAGGCTACCTTATACGATCCAAAGCGGTGACTTAATTCTTTGTAGAATGACTGCTCCTCTGATTGAAACTTGTATCAAGCTAATTAGTAAGCAGATTAATGCCAAAGTAATTGGACAAGATATTGGAGATAACTTAATTAAAATTATTCATGATGTCGATGGAATGGCAAAGTATGACTTTGGTAATTTTTTGGATAATTTAAATAAATACCGAGCGCAAAAAGTTACCGATTTAAATAGAAGAAATAACAGCCAAGAACAAATAGACTTATTTAACGATTATTGTAATGGAATTATGGCCTGTTTTAATGAATTTAAGCCTAAAAAGGTAGATGAATTGTGTAAACAAATAAAGGAATTATTCAGCACAAATAAATCAGGTGTTACGCTTTCAACAGTACACAAAGCTAAGGGATTAGAGAACGATCGAGTATTTATTATCAGACCCGATTTATTACCTTTGAAACGCGAAAATCAACAACCTTGGGAAAAAATGCAAGAGCTAAACCTTAAATATGTAGCGATAACAAGGGCAAAAAAAGCTTTATTCTTTGTAGAAGCAAACAAAGATAAAGAAACCTCTAGTTTGAACAGAAAAGATAATGTGAAAAGGAGAAATTGATAGTAATTCAACAGTGATTAAAGAATATACTTCAAAAAATTGTCATCAATTAGAAGCTAACTATCCACCTATATCGCTGATGCGATCGCACTTCGTCAACGTTAGTAAAGTGGGAAATATATAGTAATGATTAAATATTTTTATAACTAGCTCATCTCAAATAGTTCTTATTCATATAGACTTAATAACACAACTTGGTTGTAGAAAAGCTTTAACCAGGGTTTGGCGATCGCGATAGGATTTTTGCAATGTAGAGTTTTGCGATCGCATTTCCATTAACTCACATCTAGCGCAATTCTCAAAAAGACCTGAGAAACCGGGTTTCTTGCAAATAGCTAAACCTAAAAACCTATAATTTGGTTAAGAAACCCGGTTTCTAGCCCTAGCGCAAGATCTTAAGTTAACTCATTCCTAAGCAAATCAAATACATAAAATGAGTAGGATGTCAACATGGATTATTTAAAAAATTTTTTCGGAATTATATGGCAGAACAGCTTTTTTCATTGGGCAGCGCTTATTCTCTTAGCGGTAGCAGTTTGGGGTGAGTATAGCTCAGTTAGGCAGTACCAGCGATCTCAGAGAGCGAAAATTCGCCCGATTGCAAATGCGATCGCATACTTAACCAAAACATTAAACGATGTAACAATTAGCAAAGGTAAAATCGAATTACATCCCCAAGAAACCACACCAGAAAATTGGAAACCTCTCCTCGACTGGTTTAGCGAATATTTAGTAGGAGATGTCACTTTCAGCGGTGACGCTTACGCAGCCGAAATTCAAGGAGGACGATTTTTGCTGTTACAATATCCTACCATTTTCACTCGCTCAATACCGCGCAGCCAATGGCGATTTGTACCCAGTATACTCGTTGCGATCGGGGTATTAGGAACATTTTATGGCATTCAAACGGGATTGCAGGATGTTAGCTTAGGCTCCTTGGAAAACACTAAAGAATTGCTACCATCAATTAGACAATTACTCGAAGGAATGAAAACCGCTTTTTCCACATCACTGATGGGGTTAGGTGCTTCCAGTATTTTCACTTTAGTTTTGGCATGGGGTGAACAAGAAAGACAACAACAACGGGAAAATTTACGAACTAAATTAGATAAAATTGCCGCATTGCAATCACCTGGACAAATGTTCGCTAGATTGCAACCAGATACTAATAGAGATGCCGCGATTGCGATTACCAGTGCTGCCGAAACAATGAGAACTGGATTTGCCCAAATAGTAGAAGTCCAGAGTCAATTTAGTTCCCAAAAAATTGGCGAACAAATTGGTTTAACAATGACACCTGTCTTTCAAGAAATTCGCCAAGAATTAATTACTTTACGGGAAATTAAAGCGGATCAAGGTCAAGAAATCTTAAATAATTTAATTCAAGCACTGCGGATGGAAGTAATTGAGCCTGTTGTGGGAAGACTGGATCAAAGCGCACAATTAACTCAGGAAGCTTCCCTTGCTGTGAGAGAATTGAAAAATGAATTAGGCGGCATTTCTCAAAGTTTATCATCTTCTATTCTGACAATCCAAAACTTTCAGCAAGATACTGTCGTACAATTGCAACAATTTGCCGTTAATCTCCAACAAATTTTAAGCCAATTCCAAACCGATACTCAGGGTGTTTTGCAGCAAATGGCTACCGAAATTCGCTCTGGTGTTGGAGAAAGTATTGAGGGAATGAAAGCGCAAAGAATCGCATTTCAAGAAAGCGCTCAAGATGCGGCTGCTACGTTTCGAGGAATTAGAGAAAATTTGATGGCATCCCTGCACGCGCAAGCAGAACAAGAAAGAAAAATGCTAGATGAAGTGCAAGAAAGAATGACCAATATTTTAAAAGCTGCTCATACTGCTTTTCAAAGTCAATCTGACACGATTCAAGCTGTAGGAACAGAAGCTTGTCAATTGATGAATGAAGCGAAAGAAAACTTGGTTGGCAGCTTGCAAAATGTTGATTCTATGCTTCAGAATACGCGCCAGACAGTGCAGCAAGAATTAGAGCTATTTCGGGTAAATTATCAAGCATCTCTGCAAGAATTTTTTACCGAGCAAAATAATCTTTTAGAATCTACACTTGGCAAGCAACAGCAAGGATTAGCGCAAGTAGTTGCAGATTTAGAGCGAGTTTTCCGAGAAGAAACAGAGAAACGGAAAGAATTAACCATAGAAGTGGATCGAACTATGGCTAATATTCGGGTAACTGTCGAAAAAGTTAGTAATTTTGCTAATTCTGTCGGTTTAAATGCTAGCGAACGTTTGGCGCAATTACAAGAACTCGCTCGCATTACCGGACAAGAAGTCCTGCGAGTGCAAGGTGTTTATGACAATATGGTGAATCAATTTAGGGAAGAATCACAGCGTTTATCAACTACCTATGAAAAGATGGTAAATCAATTAGATCGCTCTTTTCAAGCCGGACAAGAACAAGTACAAAGCGTGGAAACGGCTTATCAAAATATGGTAAGTCAATTTAACCAAGCTTTAGAAGTAGGGAATCATCAACTGATCGATTATTTAGAGAGAGTTACTGCATCCCAAAATCAATTTTTTGAAGAAGCAGATAACTCGATGGCCAAAGTTTGTAGTGGTTTGCAAGAAACTTCCAACGGTTTGATGCAAGTAGCACATTATTTGGTGGCTTCCGCAGATAATTTAGGAGCGAGAGGTTCGTAGTGAGGACTTTAGTCCTCAAAACTAAGGACTAAAGTCCTTACTACAAACCAAAGTCTTTATTGCAAACTAAGAAGGATGTTATTTATGTATGAATATCGGAAATTAACACCAGAACAAAAAGCTGAATTAGTTCAGCAACGCCTAGCTAATGGCTACCCGCCTCATTCTCCACCACATCAAGTACGCGATCGCATTTTTGATTTACTAACAGCAGCTTGTTACGAACACAAGTCTCACATTAAAAATGAATCTCGTCGCCAACAACTGCTAAATCATTTATTTGAAGCTTTGATCAATCGAGACATGGAATTACTGGCTTGGGTGATTTTACCTAATCATTATCATCTTTTAGTACAAGTTACAAACTTCGATCTTTTAAGTAAGCTATTTCGTTCGGTTCATGGATCGATATCTCGTCAATGGAATCTTGAAGAAAATGTAACAGGTCGTCAAATTTGGTATAGTTATGCTGACAGAGCTATTCGATCGGAACGACACTACTATACAACACTTAACTATATCCATTACAATCCTGTTAAGCATGGTTGGGTAAAATCTCCTTATGATTGGGTTGAAAGTAGCGTTCACTGGTATTTGAATCATTATGGAAGAGAATGGCTGCGCGATTCTTGGATTAAATATCCAGTGCGAGATTATGGAAGTGGTTGGGATGATATTAAGAATGAGGACTAAAGTCCTCACTACAAACGTTTGTAGTAAGGACTTTAGTCCTTAATTGGGATAGGGAAATGAGAGATTTATATACCTCTGAAATCGAATCGGAAATCGAAGAAGCAGAAGATTCTAGCGTCTTACTTTCCATCGGCGATTTAATGTCCGGTTTGCTGATGTTTTTCGCACTTCTGTTTATCACCGTACAAATTCAGCTAAACGAACATATCCAAAAGTTGAATGAAAAAATTCGTGAAGTGGAAAAACTGCAACAAGAGTTGCAACAATACCAAAAGGCGTTTCAAGCACTCCCCCAACTGATCGTGCAAACTCTAGAGGGGAAGGTAGGAGGAAAAGACGTTCTCACCGTCGATCCGGAAACTGGGGATGTGAGTATTCGCGATCGCATTCTGTTTGATGAAGCTAGCGCAGAACTAAAACCAGAAGGAAAAAAGTTTTTGCAAGCTTTTATCCCACTATATAGTAAAGTGATATTTTCCAATCCGGAATTCGATAAACAGATTGCTCGTGTAATTATTGAAGGTCACACTAGTTCTAAAGGTTCCGATCCTAGTAACCTAAATTTAAGTTTGCAACGGTCTAAATCTGTGGCTGATTATATCTTATCAGATGAGATGAAATTTCCAGCTAAATCTCGATTTAAACAAAAACTGCTAGCGGCTGGCCGAGGTGAAATCGATGCTACACAGAATGTGGATGAACCGCGCGATCGCAAAGTGGTTTTCCGTTTCCAATTCCGCCGAGAAAACTTAGTTGAATTATACAATAAATTTCCGAAAAAATAAACTGATTATTAGTTCATTCCTCAAGACTAAGGACTGAAGTCATTACTACAAACCTTTTAAGTCAAGAATCATGAATTTTCAGTTCCGTCAAATGCAACTGCCGCCTAGCCCTTCCCAGTGGGAACCAACTAAACTAAAAAGGGCTAGTGAAAGAATCATTGATAAATTAGTAATTAACCTAAATATTCGCAAAATAAAGACAAATTCACCACGCTCTGTTGACGAAATTATTACAGATATTCAAAATGGACAAGACGATTGCATAACTCAATTAGAATGGGTTTATTGTCTTTATGCCAAAACCGAGTGGGATCGCAAACATCCCGACCTTGCCAAACAAACATCTCAACTAATTTGGCAAGTAGCAACTCATGATTCTTGGCTGAAATATCGTTTGTTTTGGCATTTAGCTCTTCATTACAGTAAATTTAATACTGTTGCAATTAAATATAAGCAATTAAGCTTAATACCTTCATCCTTAGTTGAAACTTTCCCTGAGTTTGCAATTCGCGTTACTGGAAATGATGGTTTACCAGTTCAATTAATCAGAACTCTTTCCCAAAAAGACGCTGCTCAAAATTTAGCTAAAATTAGCTGGCAATATCTTCGCACTCCCCAAGAACTTTTAGAAACTGCCAACTTGCCTAGTGCAATTTCCCAAGCTACTATAGCACTCGATTGCATCGCCGGAATTTTTGCTAAAAATCAACTTTCTAATCGACAAGAAGTAGAATGGTTGTTGCGGTGTCTTCAACAGATGTCATCTCAACAGCAAATAGCATCTGTGGAAGAGCTACTCGACAAAGTTTCGAGCCAAATAGTTACCCGTCTGAGCAAAATTGTTGAATGGCTGCAACAGCAATATTCTCCCATTCATCATGAATCAAAATGGCACCAATTTTCCGACTCTGCCAAGGCTAATCTCAGCCAATGGATCGGTACGATTAATTACGGTTACTTTCAAACTTTAATCGATTTATTAATTAGAATGCTCGAATTGCCAGACGAAGAAAGGCAGCAATTAGAAGAAAGGCGAGATTTTTGGGCAAATTATAGCGATCGCATTCAAAGAATTCGCCTTATTTTACCCCAGTCTTCGCTCGACAGCCTGGGCTATCAACTGCAAATAGCTGTTGATACTTTGGCTGAAAATAACAAGGAAACGACCGAAATTTGTATCTTTGATTTAGGCAATTATTTCGTTGTAGAATTTCTGCGAGGAGCGGGTAAGGAAGCTCGGCTGTTACCCCGCCAGCCTAACATCGAATTAATGTTATTTGGCCCTTCTCAATTATCCGCGAAACGTCTCCGACAACTAGGGGGCGAAATTTGCGATCGCGTTTGCTACTGGCAACCAAATTGTGAAAAGTTACTAAGAGAAAAGAAAATTTACCCCAATTCTGCTATTGATTACTTTTTTGGTTTACCCAAGCATCAGGGTAAATACGATTCAAACAATGGGTTATCTCTCCCTTCCCCAAAAGAGCAAAAGGAAAGAGACGCCAAATTAAAACAATGGCACAGAGAAATGGAAAAACTGGAAAAATAAACCAAAACTCTGATTAAATAAATTTTTTACGCCCCTGCCTCTTGCTATTAAAACCATTTTATGCAACATTTTGCTTCTTTTACAATGAAACTACAAAAGCAGCGCAATTTTTGGCCAAACAGGTCATAATTTGACAAACACAGTGGCAGACAAGAGGTTGTGAAGTATTTTTTCCTTTCTGATGGATGGTTAGTTGGTAGAGTGTGGGCGTCCGATGGTCTGTGGAGCGAGACCGCTTGGCGACGCCGACCTGACATTGAGCGAATGAATATTTGCTTAGTGGAACAAAACGAAAAGTTATGGCTCTATCGCGTCGAAGATGCCATATTAACAGTGGAAGTGAAACCTAGCCCCCAAGCTCAAGTCGATCCTGGCGCGAAAACAATCGGTCAAGTGGTGCTAAAACGCTTGATGAGTGCCGAACAAGTGCTAGAGCGACTAGCGGCAGCGCAAACAATGTGTCAGTTAAATAATATTCATTCTGTAGTTTTGTAGCGCTAGTCTAAAATTAAAAATTGCTCGCTAAGCAACAGGAGAATAACCATACTGCCTTCGATCGAGCCGATAAATCTGCTTGCAATAGGCACCTACACGGTTTACACTTCTTTAAATACTCTCATTTTCCAAAAGGCATTGTTAAACTGCTCAGAGTGTCTTAAATAAAGACATTAGGAGACAGCCTCAGGATCTAGAACCTTAACAAACTGCATAAAAGTTCGCGCCAAACAACACTTATCGAGGAGGAGCGTAGTCAATGGGACTACCCTGGTACCGAGTACATACAGTTGTCCTGAACGACCCAGGCCGGCTGATTTCTGTACACCTAATGCACACTGCCCTGGTGGCAGGGTGGGCCGGTTCTATGGCCTTGTACGAACTAGCAATTTATGACCCCAGCGATCCAGTCCTGAACCCCATGTGGCGTCAAGGGATGTTCGTGATGCCATTCATGGCCCGTTTGGGGGTAACAGACTCTTGGGGCGGTTGGAGCATCATTCCTAACAAGGCGGTTATCGATCCTGGCTTCTGGAGCTTTGAAGGCGTTGCTGCCGCTCACATCGTTCTTTCCGGTCTGCTGTTCCTAGCTGCCGTTTGGCACTGGGTTTACTGGGATCTGGAACTCTTCAGAGATCCCCGCACTGGGGAACCTGCCCTTGACTTGCCAAAAATGTTTGGCATTCACCTATTTTTGTCCGGTCTGCTTTGCTTTGGTTTCGGTGCTTTCCACTTGTCAGGACTATTTGGCCCTGGAATGTGGGTATCCGACCCCTACGGTTTGACGGGAAGCGTCCAACCCGTAGCGCCAGCATGGGGGCCGGAAGGCTTTAACCCGTACAATCCTGGTGGCATCGTCGCTCACCATATTGCTGCGGGTGTGGTCGGAATCATTGCTGGGTTGTTCCACTTAACCGTTCGTCCACCAGAGCGCTTGTATAAAGCTCTCCGGATGGGGAACATCGAAACCGTACTTTCCAGCAGTATCGCCGCAGTATTCTTTGCTGCCTTCGTGGTGGCAGGTACGATGTGGTACGGCAGCGCAGCTACACCGATCGAACTATTTGGCCCGACCCGCTATCAGTGGGATCAAGGTTATTTCCAACAAGAAATTAACCGTCGCGTACAAGCTAGCGTGGCAGAAGGTGCAAGTCTTTCGGAAGCTTACGCCGCTATTCCAGAAAAACTGGCTTTCTATGACTATGTTGGTAACAGCCCTGCCAAAGGCGGTCTGTTCCGCGTCGGCCCGATGAACAAGGGTGATGGAATTGCCCAAGGATGGCTGGGCCACCCCGTATTCAAAGATGCTGAAGGCCGCGAGTTGACCGTTCGCCGGATGCCCAACTTCTTTGAAACTTTCCCCGTGGTTCTCACCGACAAAGATGGAGTTATCCGTGCAGATATTCCATTCCGTCGTGCTGAATCCAGATATAGCTTCGAGCAAGCAGGCGTTACTGTTAGTTTCTACGGTGGCGCACTAGATGGGAAAACCTTTAGCGACCCAACAGATGTGAAGCAATTTGCTCGTAAGGCTCAATTGGGCGAACCAATTGAGTTCGATCGGGCCACCCTCAATTCTGACGGTGTATTCCGCACCAGCACTCGCGGTTGGTTTACTTTCGGACACGCCGTATTTGCGCTGCTGTTCTTCTTCGGTCATATTTGGCACGGATCTCGGACTCTGTTCCGCGATGTGTTTGCTGGTGTAGACCCAGAACTGTCGGAAGAGCAAGTAGAATGGGGCTTCTATCAAAAAGTGGGTGACAAAACTACCCGCAAAGAGGCTGTTTAATCTTCTCGGTACTGGTGGTTGGGAAGCGGTGAAAAAGGAAACGAGCAAAATAAATAATTATTTTCTTCGATCTCCTATCTTCGCTCTCCAATCGCCAATCCCTTGATAAACTAATAATTGACTGAATTAGTCAAACAACATTTTTAATTGTTCACAGGAAGCGGTAAACCCCGCCCCGTTTTCCTCTCAATGCCTACAAAAATGATGGCTTGAGTAATCAGCGGTAATATAAAGATGGAAAGCATTGCTTACATTTTGATTTTCACCTTAGCTTTGGGCGTTCTCTTCTTTGCGATCGCTTTCCGCGAACCCCCTCGCATTGAAAAGAAATAACCACTCGGTCTTTATCTGTCCGGTTGTAAAACCAAAAATTCAACAAACAAGCCGCTGCTACCGATCTAGCGATTCCATCGCCTAATAGATCAAAAGGTAACAGCTGGCTTTGGCTTTTTTAGCCAAATGGCAAGAAAGATGCCAACATTACTACTAATATACTTAAGCTATAGGACAAAAAAATGCGCTGTCCTTTCTGCAACTACCCAGATAATCGCGTCCTGGAATCCCGTTCTGCAGAAGCAGGGCAAAGTATCCGGCGAAGGCGAGAATGTCTGAGGTGTAAGCGTCGTTTCACTACTTACGAACAAATCGAATTTGTTCCGGTTACAGTGATCAAGCGGGATAATCGGAGAGAGTGTTTCGATCGTTCTAAACTCTTGCGGGGAATAGTTCGCGCCTGCGAAAAAACCGGGATTCCCCAACTTCAAATCGAATCTTTCGTTGATGAAGTTGAATCGGATCTCCAGCAACGAGACGTAAGAGAAGTTACCAGCAGCGAAATTGGTGAACTGGTTCTCCAAAAACTGCGATCGATCAGCGAAGTTGCTTACGTCCGCTTTGCCTCTGTTTACCGTCAATTCCAAAGCATCAGAGATTTTGTAGATACCTTAAACCATCTCAGTACAAGCACTTCAACTCCTGCACTAAATAAACCAGCAGAAATGTGTGGTGAAATGTACTTAGAAGATACCTCCGAATCAAAAACTCCTGCTTCTTTTGTCACTCATTCTTAATTATCAAAAAACTTTTGACGGGTTTAAAACGTAAAAAATTAAGTTAAAAAATAAAAATACCATTTGGCTAAAATATGCCCCTACTTCGTTGGCGGGTAAAATTTTTGCATTCTTGTAATTTGGTAAAATCTTTCCCTTCAGTCTAAGCAGACAAGCTCATATGCTCCGGCAGCTTAACAGCTATGGCAGCCAAACCGCAAATAAAAATTATATATTAGGACGGGAGATCGTTTAAAATAGTTTATTGGTGTAAAATTAAGTCCTTGCCTGTCAGGACAAAGAGAAAATTAAACTACCGTGGGACACGCGGAAAGTTACGCTTGGGGAGTAGTCCATCAGAGAGCTTGCTGTAAAAGGTGTAGTCGGACTAGACATGAATGTGTAAGGCCAAAACTAAGATTACTTGGTGGAGGCAGTGTTCAGCCCAAGAATCCTCGTATCTAAAAGTCGAGGAGTGTCAAGTAGGTGTAGGCTGCACCCTCAACAGTGCATATTGCATCTACATTTAACGTATCGTGGGCGCACGAGAACGCTAGGTAAATATTCTAGTAAGCCTCTAGAAATATGGCCTTCTAAAATCAACTAAGCTAAACTCGCTAATTGGTTCTATTGAACGATTAATCAGTTTGGCATTGCTCGTAAGAGATAGTCGATCGAGAGATTTGCCCTGAGAAAGAGGAAACCTAACCAGTAATGGTTAAAATCCCTACTCGTTCGCGACGGGGAAAGCGTCAAGAGAGGAAAATTTTTACGGAGACAACTTGCAGGAAACAATTCGCATGGTCAATCAGAAAACAGCAATCGCAGAAATTGGATTTACGCACGACGACTTTGCCGCTCTACTAGATAAGTATGATTATCACTTTAATCCTGGTGATATTGTAGCTGGTACGGTTTTCAGTATAGAGCCAAGAGGTGCTCTGATTGACATAGGTGCTAAAACAGCCGCATATATTCCCATTCAAGAGATGTCAATTAACCGGGTTGACGCTCCAGAGGAAGTGCTGCAATCTAACGAAACTCGTGAGTTTTACATCCTTACAGATGAAAACGAAGAAGGACAATTAACTCTATCCATTCGCCGTATCGAGTATATGCGGGCTTGGGAAAGAGTACGTCAATTGCAAGCGGAAGATGCCACTGTCCGCTCTGGCGTGTTTGCGACCAATCGCGGTGGCGCTTTGGTGAGAATTGAAGGCTTGCGTGGCTTTATTCCTGGTTCCCATATTAGCACCCGCAAACCCAAGGAAGACCTAGTGGGTGAAGAACTGCCACTGAAGTTTCTAGAAGTAGATGAAGACCGCAACCGTTTGGTTTTGAGTCACCGACGGGCGCTGGTTGAGCGTAAGATGAACCGCTTAGAAGTAGGCGAAGTAGTGATTGGTTCAGTACGTGGAATCAAACCCTACGGTGCCTTTATTGACATTGGTGGTGTCAGCGGTCTGCTGCACATTTCGGAAATTTCCCACGAGCATATCGATACTCCTCACAGCGTTTTCAATGTCAATGATGAAATTAAGGTCATGATCATTGATTTGGATGCTGAGAGAGGTAGAATTTCTCTTTCAACCAAGCAGCTTGAACCCGAACCGGGTGACATGATCAGAAACCGCGAGCGCGTCTATGAACAGGCGGAAGAAATGGCGGCTAAGTATCGGGAGCAGTTACGCGCTAAACAACAAGGTAACGCAGCAGCGGCAGCTACTCCAGAAGCTACAGCAGAAGTCGAACCAGAACCGACAGTGGAAGATATTCCAGAAGAAGAATTCGTATCTGCTACAGAAGATTAATTTCTCGATCGACTGTGGTAAGGTGCAACTAATTAGTTGGCAAAAGAGGGCTTTTCCCTCTTTTTTTGTTGGCTATTGGAGGGAAGGGGCTAGGGGCTAGGGAAAGGGCAGGGGCAGAGGGGAGAAAAGCTAATTATAAAAATGGAGTAGAGAGTTTTGGTTACTATTCGCTGTCGGGAAGTGATTTTTACTAATATTCAAGCAGTTATCTTTGATAAAGATGGCACGCTAGAAAATTCTGAGGAATTTTTGCGGAACTTGGGACAAAAACGATCGCGTTTGATCGATGCTCAAATTCCCGGTACTGGCGAACCCTTGTTAATGGCGTTCGGCATTAATGGCAATACTCTCGATCCTACTGGTTTGATGGCGGTTGGCAGTCGTCGAGAAAATGAGATTGCAGCGGCGGCTTATATTGCCGAGACTGGTCGAGGATGGTTAGAATCTTTAGCGATCGCGCGACGCGCTTTTGAAGAAGCCGACCAATATTTGAAAAATACTCCTCCTTCCCCACTGTTCGTTGGCTGTTTGGAAGTGCTAGATTTTCTATCCAAAGCTGGCTTAAAATTAGGAATTCTGTCAGCGTCCAGAACTGCACGAGTGAAAGAATTTGTCCAGCGGCATCAATTGAGCGATTTCATACAGTTAGAAATGGGCGTAGATGAAGGCCCAAGTAAACCAGACCCCACTTTATTTTTACAAGCTTGCCAAAAACTAGGAGTAGAGCCAAGTACCACTTTGATGGTCGGTGATTCCCCAGGCGATATTGAAATGGCTCGTAATGCTGGCGCGGCAGGTTGTATCGGTATCTGTTGGGGAAGTGCGGCGGCGGCTCATTTGGAAAAAGCAGATGTAGTGATATCCCAATTAGACGAAATTCAAATCAAGGATGAAGGATGAAGGCTAAAGGTTAAATGCTTTTATATTTTGGGCGAAACATTTTATAGACAATAACATCAACTAGTAGATTTTGGTTGGTTGTCGGAGAGCCAGAAACCCGGTTTTTTAGAAAAACCGGGTTTCTTTAACCTCTCAAAACTACTTTGGCGGATTACTAGACAGAAATTTCACCCTTCCCCCTTCATACTTTATCCTTTATTACTTTCCTAACAACATTACTAAACCAGTACCGCCGAAATATAAACCAAGTACTGCCCCTGCCAAAAGACCTTGAGTTAAAGGGTCAGTAGAGGGAGTGAGAACAGCACCCAAAATTACCGCTCCCAAACAAACAAATCGCCAACCAGATAACATTTGTTTAGAAGATACAATTCCCAACAAACCTAACAAAACTTGAATAACGGGAATTTGAAAAGCTAAACCAGTACTAAATAATAAAAGTAAAACAAATTCAAAATAGCGATCGATCGACCACAACTGCTCTACTACACCTGCTCCATAATTAATAAAGAATTTAAGGGCTGCTGGTATTAAAAGCGAATAAGCAAAAACTAGTCCTGTCACAAATAGAAAACTAGATCCCAGAACTACTGGGCCTACTAACCGACGTTCCCGGCGAGTTAATCCAGGTAAGACAAACATCGTAACCTGGTACAGAATAAACGGAGTAGCTAAAAGTAACCCACTATATCCAGCTACTTTCAAAGAGACAAAAAAGAATTCCCCTGGAGCTAATTGGAGAAACTTTACTCCTTGTGCTGGCACTTCCAGCAACTTAACCAGCGGCTTGACAAAAAAGAAGCAACCTGCTATTCCCACCACGACAGCAATCAAAGAGTAGAAAATGCGCCACCGCAACTCTTCTAAGTGGTCGAACAGGGACATCTCTACTTCGCCCGGTAATTCATCAAGATATTCGTTTCTTGTCTTGCTGTTGATTTCTGTATCTGTCATGTCTAAGTTTTGTGGCATATTTTGCTCGGTTGCATTGTGTAGTTGTCTGGGAAGAAGGGTGATGGGACAACTTAATGCAGTATTTTGTTAACTATTGTATCTTTCTCGTGCAACTCCAGCGTCGATCGATTTTAGATTTTGGATTTTAGATTTTTGATTGACCCCACTGGTTTGGGTTTGAGAAAAAATCAGCAAGCCATGATAGGAAATCTAGCCGATGAGTTTGAATGCAAATTTATGTAACATTCCACCGAAATGGATAAATTGCCAACTGAAGTTAGTTTTTTAAGCTACTTAGCCAGATTTTACTAAATTTTATTTAGCATTAACTATCTAAAAATACTCAAACAAATACACAAATCGCTCGTTAATTAGTCGAGGAGCATCACTATGATCAAAATTTGTTTGTACTTAAAGGAAACACCTGATAAACTGTCCCAACAAAAAATTCTTGAATTGAGTAGAGTACCTGCAATGGGAGAATTTATTGAACTTGATTTGAACGTTTATAGAGTTTTTTTAGTTTGCCACAATCCGAATAAATCAGAGTATCAAGCCTCGGTAGCAGTATTAAAAACTGAATGGGATAATTGTGAACCATTAATCGATCGCAAACAGAGACTGTGAATGATAAAGGATGAAGGATGAAATTTTCGTTGACTGAATGCTATTGTCTACAAAATGTTGCACCCAGAATATTAAAGCATTCAACCTTCATCCTTTACCATTTAGCCTTTCAAGGGTGCCATGTACGATGACCGTACTTAGTTAAAATTTCTGACATTTGGGGATTGTACAGAAGCATATAATTCCAGTAATTTTCAAATACGTGCTTGACGTAACCTTTGGTTTCTCCAAAAGGAATAGCTTCGACAAATTCATCAGGATCGGTTAATCCAAACCTTTGAATCCATTGGGATACATTACCCGGGCCAGCATTGTAACTGGCAACAGCTAATAGAGAATTTCCGTTATACGTTTCGTGGGTATGATCCAAATACCAAGTACCCATTTTAATGTTGTCATTGGGATTATCCAAAGCATAAGTTTTCAAACCAATTGCTTGGGCAATCCAGGTAGCAGTAGCAGGCATTACTTGCATTAATCCCGTAGCACCAGCAAAAGAACGGATCGCGGGTTCAAATCGAGATTCTTGACGCATCAAAGCCGTTACTAATAATGAATTAATCTCCCGTTGTTGTGACCAATTTTCGATATATTCCAAAAAGGGAAATGGGTAAAGGGCGTGCCAATATGCGGGTTCTTTTTTTAATGTAGATACCTGTTTGACATCTTCCGGTGCATCCCACCACCAGTCGAGACTTTCTATTCGCGTAATTCCTTTGATATTCTGCCCTACTCCCAGACGTAGTACGCCATCAGTAAATTGTTCGGCAATAGTTGGTTGAATGTGGTTGTTAAATTCCGCTTGCCAAAGTTGCCAAGCATCGCCTTTTTGACCGAGTTGATATAATTCTTTGACGGCTGGAGAACCTGCGGGTAATAAGGGTTTTTCGACCGGGCGCACTACTTGGGGAGACATCGATCGCACGGTGGTAAAAGTGCCGACGTCGTAACCGAGTATGCCAGCCGATCGCCAAGCGTAGTATGAATGGGGATAGTGAGTTAAGACGTATTCATAAGAAGCTTTGGCTTCTTGATTTCTTCCCAGTCGAGTAGCCCATTTGCCTACCCAAAAAGCGGCTTCTGGTGCGAGATCGCTGTCTGGATTATTCTTAGTAATTGGCTGCGCCCATTGCCAAGCGCCTAGAGAATCTCCTGCTTTGGCTTTTGCTTGGGCGATGTTCCACCGATATTCGGCGACTGCTTCTGAGTTGGCATATTTAGTTAAAGCTAATTGACGGGCTTGGGCGGCTGATTTAGTGCTTTTCATACCGTCGAGAATTTTTGCTTTAGCTAATAGTGCTTCGCCAGCTTTGTCGGGAAATTTATTGATAGCAATTTCCAGATAAGGCAATGCTTCTTGGGAGGGGAGTATTTGGGCTAGTCGGATGAGGGCTAAACCTGTTTCTTTGGCATCTGGAAACTGCTGTATCATCTGTTTGTAAGCAGCGATCGCACCTGCTTTTTCACCTCGTAATTGTTGTCCTCTTCCGGCACGATAGGCGTTGAGAGGGGTGCGAGTGGCTTTGACGTAGGCTTTTCCAGCGTTGCCATAATCCATTTTGTCCCAATAGATAAATGCGATCGCTTCCCAATCTTCCGGTTTTAACTGGGCGGCATATTTGGTTTGCAAACTTTGTAAGACAGTGTTAATTTCTTTGCTGTCCGGGTCGTGTTTGAGGATCAGCAGCAATAGGGAAAGTCGATCGGGATTTTGCTTGAGGCGAGTCCAGGCGATTTCTGCGGTACGGGGATGAGAGGGAAATTGTGCGATCGCTTTATCCAACATCTTAGAATCTTCCCGCCCCAAAGCAAATAATGCTTCTGCCGCCAACGGATGTTCTGGATATTTTTTCAATAACTCTTGCCAAGCTGCTTTCGCTTTAGCTTTATCGCCGCTGACTTCATAAGCTTGCGCCCGTTTCATGGCTATTTTCGGAGCTAAAACCGGGTAATCTTGCTCTAATCCTTCTAACCAAGTCAGCGCTTTTTTGCCTTGCTTTTGTTGAATCAAATCGCTGGCTAAAGTATAACGGGCGCGATGGCGATCGAGGGATTTAGATCCGGATGCGATCGTTTCCAATTTGGCTGCCCGTTGTGTGGGTGGCATTCCTGCCAAAGGCAATACTGCTGATTTCGGTTGCTGGTCAGATAGAGAGCCTATTTCTTCCTGCAACCGATCCACTTCCGACCATAGGTGCTGCCAATCGCTCCATTTAATTGCGAACAAGCCAGATCCAATTAAAACCACCGATATTCCGGCCACAGCAGCCAAAGGAAGTGGGTTTTTCAGTCGTTTTAGCATTAAATTACCACCTAAGAGTTACAACAGCTTTGTTTGATTTGGCAAAAGCAATTAAGACTAACTAGGTTTTTTTGGTGCGCCCTGAAGCTATAATTTTTTATTTAGTTTTAATTGGGAAAAATCTATCCAATTAATTGGATATTTTTGAGAACAGATCTATCTTTAGGATGAAGACTTTCTCAAATCTAGCAGCTTGGCTAAACATTCTCAGCGCTGCCAAAAAACAACAAGATGGGTCATAGTCTACCGCATCTAGAGTAATTTGTGGTGGGGGGTTGCCAAACTCGATCGATACTAAGATCTAGGTAATTAAATTGGTAAAACCAGGAATGGAATTTCGCGCAACGGATACATCACTTTTAGATTGGTCTGGAGATGGACTAGCGATCGGCTTTTTTGAAGAAGCCGTAGACTTAACTGGCGATTTAGCGCAGTTAAATGAAAAACTCGGCGGTATCTTGCAAGAAATCATTGCAGAAGCCGAATTTAAAGCTAAAGAAGGTAGCACCGTTTCTACTCGCATCGGCAGCAATAGCCCGATTCGCAAAATTATATTAGTGGGACTTGGTAAGGTAGAGGCACTGAAATTAAACAGCCTGCGACGTGCGGCGGCGGCTGCTGCTAAGACAGCCAAAAAAGAAAAATGCAAGACGCTGGGTATTAGCTTACCACTATGGAACAACAACCCAGACTTGACTACCCAAGCAATAGTGGAAGGAATAGAATTAGCTCTCCACCAAGATAACCGCTTTAAGTCAGAAACGGAAGACAAAGGGCCACAAGTAGAACAAGTCGATTTACTGGGATTAAGCGGGCAACAAGCAGCGATTACTCGCGCTAAATCAATCTGTTCCGGAGTGATTTTGGCACGAGAATTGGTGGCAGCCCCAGCCAATTCCCTCACTCCGGTAACTCTAGCGGAAATTGCCGAATCGATCGCCCAAGAATTTGGCTTAGTAGCAGAAATCTTGGAAAAAGAAGATTGCGAAAAGCTTGGTATGGGAGCATTTTTAGGTGTCGCCCAAGCTTCTGACTTACCTCCCAAATTCATCCACTTAACCTATAAACCAGAGGGAACGCCTCGCCGCAAACTAGCCATTGTCGGCAAAGGTTTGACTTTCGACTCCGGCGGTTTGAATATTAAAGGTGCGGGTAGCGGCATCGAAATGATGAAAATCGACATGGGCGGTGCAGCTGCTACCTTCGGTGCAGCAAAAGCGATCGCCCAACTAAAACCAGATGTCGAGGTTCACTTTATTTCTGCTGCCACAGAGAATATGATTAGTGGTCGTGCCATTCACCCAGGTGATGTCCTCACCGCTTCCAACGGCAAAACCATCGAAGTGAATAACACCGACGCCGAAGGACGTTTAACCCTAGCCGATGCCCTAGTTTATGCCGAAAAACTAGGAGTTGACGCCATTATCGATTTAGCTACTCTCACTGGTGCTTGCGTAATCGCTTTAGGTGACGACATTGCCGGTTTGTGGACTAGCGATGATGCAGTTGCCAATCAATTAACCCAAGCAGCCGAAACAGCAGGTGAAAAAATTTGGCGGATGCCTTTAGAAGAAAAATACTTCGAGGGCTTAAAATCTCCGATCGCCGATATGAAGAATACTGGGCCACGTCCTGGTGGTTCCATCACCGCCGCTTTATTCCTCAAGCAATTCGTCAAAGAAACTGCTTGGGCACACTTAGACGTTGCTGGGCCAGTTTGGGCTGACAAAGAAAACGGCTACAACAACTCTGGTGCCACCGGTTTCGGTGTCCGCACTTTAGTTAACTGGGCGTTAAGCGAAACTTGAGAATATTACCAAGTTTTAGGTCTAGAAACTTGGTAATATTTTCACTAATCACCTATTATTTGAAAGCCCTATATTTATCTGCGTTTATCTGCGTTTATCTGCGGTTGAAAAACTCTAAAACCACAGATATCAACAGAAGGACACAGATAAATATAGTTTCATTTTGTATCTAGGATCGCAAGGAAACCTAAATGGCCAACATAGAACATCTCTCAAGACTTAAGGAGGGTGCAGTTAAATGGATTAAGTGGCGAGATATTAATGCAAAAATAGAACCTGACCTTAGTGAAGTTAACTTGGCTGGCATCAATCTCAGAGGCGCTAACCTGAAAAACGTTAATCTCGCCAAGGCAGATTTATCAAAAGCTTTATTGATTTCGGCTAATTTCACTCATGCCAATCTCAGTTTAGCTAATCTTCAGCAATCCCTACTTCTGCAAGCTAACCTGTCAGAAGCTAACCTAACTGGTGCTAATTTAGCAGCAAGTGACCTCACCGATGCAGACTTAGTGGCAGCTAACTTAATTGGTGCCGAACTGAGAGACGCTAAACTATTAAATGCAGATTTGAGTAATGCTAATTTAGTTGGTACTGGTTTGATTGGCGCTAAACTAAAGGCTGCTAATTTGAATAATGCTAACCTCAGTAATGCTACTCTGTGCAATACAGAATTGATTGAAGCTTTTCTTTATCAAGCTAATTTCTATAAAGCTAATTTAAAAAATGTCCATCTAAATGGTGCTTATTTGTTTGGCGCTAACTTTACCAATGCCGATTTACAAGCGGCTGATCTGCGATGGAGTAATTTGAGTAAAGTTAATTTTACGGGCGCTAATTTGAGTAAGGCTAATTTAAGAGGCGCTAATATCAATAAGTCAGATTTGAGTCAGGCGATTCTCCAAGGTACTGTTATGCCTGATGGGGAAATTTATTTTTAGATATATTGTGACAGTGTATGGGTTAATTTTTTACCACAGATGAAACACAGATGGACACAGATAAACACAGATGAAGATTAGAGATGTTGCGAAAGTGCATGGGTTAATTTTTTACCGCAGATGAAACGCAGATGTACGCAGATGCACGCAGATGAAGAAATGATGTGTCGATCGCGTTTTGTTAGAGTATGAAATTCCTAATTATTTTCGGATGTTAAAGAATGTAGAGATGTCTCATGAAACGTCTCTACATCTTTAAATTGTATATAAAGCCGAGGGAGGGATTTGAACCCCCCAACTCACTTACAAGGTGAGTACCCCAATTGGTATTAATTGAAGCCTTTGCACAGTTCCTAATATGTTTAATTAGGACGGGCAGCTAGCACTGCAACTCTTTTTGTCCTCGGCAAGAAATGTATTAAATTAGGACGGGTGGTTAGCATGAAAGCGCGTTATTTTCCCAAATCTGGCATCAGGGGTGGTTCGCGTTTACCTAACTCAGTTCCTAATGTAATACATTGTACTACGCGGCAACTAAGTTTGTCAATGGTTGAGAGAAAAGATATTCTGGTTTCGCAAATATGGAAGCGTACACCAGTTTGCCAGCATCTTCTACGAATTGACCTGCAAAGTTATTGCCAATGGCAGTATTTAAACGCAATTCGCAGAATCTTTCTTCTTCATTAATGGAGAATTTTTCAGCGGGAGTTTTCGCCAACTGATCAATTACCTTTTCTTGCAATTGTTGCCGATTTTTCTGCAATTGGTAGCGCAGTTCTTGTAAGTTGCTAGCAGGGAAGGGAACTGGTAATTGTTCGTAGTTGCTAGCAAATTTTTGCTCGAAGTACATAGATGCTGTACCGTAGCAGAAGCAAACTAAAGGCATCCACATTTCTTGGAAGTAAGCGGCATTTGGGGCAATTTCTATGCCAGCTAATTTATCTCCTAAGAAAAAGATCGCGCCTATTTGATCGTTGAGCAATTCTAACCGACTTTGATATTGAGTTAGAAATGCTCTTTGGCGGGTAATAATCTGTTCTAAATGACCGCGATTTGGCAAATCAAATTGCTGGCTGAGGTGGCTAATGGCATTCCAAAGTTTGCTGTAATCTTGCTTACCTCTGAGTTGCAGTGCTTCTAACCGCAATTGCAAAGGTAAGATGAAAAACCACTGTTCTCGACCTTCTAAATAACCGCCTTGAGATTGTTGCACGCAGCAAGCATCTTGAAACATCAGCTTTTGACCGGCAGCAATAAAGGCGGAACGACACAAGGCATGATTTTGGGCTTTATCCTGGATATAGCCGATGTGTAAAGGAACAATGGCGATCCCTTTTTCGGCAGGATTAGCTAATTCAACGTTGCCATAACCTGCAACGCGATTTAACTTGATGCCAGACAAAGGACTAGTATATTTACCATTATTATCTAGTCCGAAAATTGGCACGACAGTCAGCCATCCGGACTGCTGCGGTATCCCCAATTGATATGGGGAAAAGTCAAAGGTGCTTAAAACTAATTTTTGGCTGTTCATGGTGATGTGGATTACTCATATATTGCATCAAGGCTAGAAACCGGGTTTTTTACAACTACTCCTACCTAAAAACCTAGATTTCTCATCTAAAAACCCGATTTCTCAACCAAATGACTAATGACAAATAGCCAAATCAAGGCGTTTGTTGAGGAATTCTTGCAAGCTGAATTCTGTTGAATTTTGATTTGTCATTGCAAACAAAGACATCATCAAATCTTCAAAATCTTCTTGATGCCAGAATTCTAATTGAGGCAGATTATTAGCTGGTTGCCGTAAAGTTAGGTCATCGTTATTGGTAAACTTGCTGTGACAAAAAACCACAGGTGTGTTAATTCCAATTTGCGGTAAAGTAGCAACTACTCTGGCTAATTCTCCAGGGTACGAGTTTTCGTATCCGTCAGAAATAATCGCTACTAAATCTGGTTGATTTTCCAAAGCGTCTAGTAAAGCATTGGCAAGATCGGTGCTACCTTCTGGGATGGGAATATGTCCAGAACCGCCAACGGGATACACTTGCAAATTGGGGCAGCATTTTTCTAGTATCAGCTTTAAAGCAACTGATTGAGAAATGCAGCAGTATTCGCGATCGCCATATCCTTTAGTTGAGAAAGAAGCATCCAAAATTAATGCTAATTTGCCATTGAATTTGGGTGATTTTTCAGCAGCTTCTTCTACATACGCTTCTAAAGCTTGCGCTAATTCAGCAGATGTACCACCTCGGTAAAGATGAATCAAAGTAGCTGAAATATCACCTCGGTTGGTTGCGGTAATAGTTTTTGGTCGTTCTTGCTTTTCTTGGAGTTTTTCCAGATTTTCGGCGTAGGCAAGTTGATAATTACCGTTGCCTGGTTTGCTATTTCCTGGCTGATAAAGTAGAGGAAAAATAACTTTAACTGTTTCCGGATCGCGAGCAAATTTCAGCAAGTTGCGACGCAGATATAGTTCATCTGCTACTTCAGGATTTGCGAACATTTTGGCACAAGCTCTCGCTACATTTCTCCCCATTGCGTGTTCTAAACAATCCACTAATGTGGGTCGCCGACAACTAGCCATATCCTCAAAGTAAGGATGGTTCAAAATGTAATTGAGGATGGTTTTAGATGTATGTTTGTGATTAGCTCGTACTCGTCGCAAAGCTAAAAATACAGTTAATACTCTGTCTGGGTGCAGGATATTTAATAGAAAATTAGTCACTCGTTCAAGGGTGTGACGCATTTCTAGTGACATCCCATCGCGGGAGGTTCGCAACAGTTGGAATAAAATGCGATCGCGTCCTTGGGGAAGTACTCCTTTCGCTACTCCCAACAATGCGTAAAGTTCTGGGTTTTCCTCGTATGCAGCTTTGTGCAACCCTTCGTCACTCCATTGTGGTAACGCACCTTTGCGGAGGATAAAGGGTTCGTCGTGTAAGCGCAAGTGTTGTAGTATGCCGATAGTTTGGTTGGTTGCTCTCATTGGTCACCCCCTTGAAGCAAGGCAGTTCAAAGCAGGTCAAGTGCTTTGCTCGCCGTATACTACAATATACTACATAGTTGGTGAAGTGTCAAAAAGCTGGGCAGCAAACACCTCAGAAACTCGGTTTTTGTGTACCTGTAGTTTCCGCGCGAGCAACATTTAAGGCTGTATAAGCCAATAACCAACACGGGGTGAAACTTCAAAACTCGATAATGCTACGCATCGCTAGCGCGATCGCACAACTGCTTGTTGACGGAGAAACTAACGATGATGAGTCAAAGGTTTAAGAATGAGTTAACTGGAGAGTTATGCTACGTCAAGTTTTACAGAAGTGGCAATGTGTATTGGTTGAATGGGCAAATGATGACTCGTTATGAGTTAGCTAAACTAGGTTGGAATCCCGATTATCGATCGTACTCACAATTTAGTAAGGAAAAAATGGTTCTGTTAAATAAATCGAGTTGCTAGATTTATATGTGCATTATCAATGTATTTGACTGTAGAGATGTTTTATGAAACGTCTCTATATTTACAGCACTTTCCAAGTGACTGCTAACAGAAACCAGGTTTCTTCAAGAAACCTGGTTTCTATTTCTTACTTCACTTAACTGGAATCTCCTATATATTTTTCAGCTACTAAAGTTCACAATGACTGCGTACTAAAGCGACTACGGCAAGAAATGATGTATTTCTGGTTGATAAAGGGCCACAAGTTTGGATTTGTTTGTATCCATTGCGATCGTTTTTGAAGTAAACACCACCGCCATAATAGGGAAGAGTTGGGTTTTTTGGTTCGGCTACGTGAATGGCGATTTGACCGCGATCGAAAAGAAAAGTATAATAGCGATAATTTTGAGATTCAGCTAAAGCATTATTTAGATAATTAGGAGAATTAGTAAAAGCTGCATTTTCTAAATAAAAACTTTCTTGTGATGTGTAAAAAGTTTTTATTTTAATTTGTGCTTCTGCTTGTTTAGCTTTATTTACTTGTTTCAAAAAACTAGGTAAAGCAATAGCAGATAAAATAGTAATAATAAATAAAACTACCAGTAATTCAGGTAAGGTAAATCCATCAGATTGGTTTTTAAATACCCTGGATACACCGATTGGCTTTCGCCTATTATTCATGTTTGCCTCCTAAAACGCAAAATTTATTATCAAATTCATTAATATTTAATTGATTTGTTGAAATGAAATTTTGCCACCTGTGGGGAACTTCGGCTTGATTTTGACAAAGGACTGGTAACCAACTGGCGCAGGGAAATTTTCCTTCTATACTTTGCAACTTTTCTCGCGCTTCCCTTACAGAATAATATAAAGATTTGCCACTAGAAAAACTGGTGAGAAAGTGCTTTAAAAATTCCTGTGCTACTATGTCCGGTACTGGTTCCCGCATGACGATAATTTGGGGAACGTGCAAGTTATCCAAATGTCGTGCTAATCCCAAACCATCGCAAGAGTTGAAAATAGCTAGATGCAAACCTCGTTCAATTGCTACTTGCAAAGCATTTTCTAAATCTTCGATTGATAACTTTTCTGTTTGATTAATATAAATCCAGCCGTTAACGCCATCCCATTTAGTAGAACTGTGCCCGGAAAAACAAAGAATATCCCATCCTTGTTCTTCCCACAATAATCGATCGAACTCCTGGCGGGTTGGCGCTACTAAAAATACTGTTTCGGCGTCCGGTAAATTTTCTAGAATTTGCTTATCTTCTTCTAAGTTAATTTCTTTGCTATTTCCTAAAATTGCCAAAATTCTTACTTTAGAACGATGAGAAATTGATTTTCCGATCCGATCGCTTATCATCGGACTAAAAGCTACTTCTGCTTGGCGGTAATCTGCCAAAAAATCCCATAAATGCCAAGGAATGCGGCGTAATTGGATATCTTCAGTTTGAATAATTACTCGGATTTCGTCGGATGTGTTTAATTTAGTGCGTAATTGGTTTTTAATCGGGCTAAATTCTTCGGCATTTAACCAACTGTTGAGATGCTTTTTTAAGTCAGCGGCTAAATTTTTAATTTCGGTCTTTATTTTAGGGATATCTTGAATGGAAACTTGTTTTACTTGGGATTGGGGTTTAATGCGGGAAATGATGCCTTGACGTTGATAACATAAGCGGAGATTTTCATATTTTGATTGCCATTGTTGATAAAGTGCTGCTATTTCTGGTTTGGCAGGTAATTTGCCGTGAAAAGCAGCAGGTAAGGGATGTCCGTCTAACCAAATTTGGGCAGTGATGGCAGCAAATCCGGTAGAAAAATCGCCGTTTCCTAGATTGATAACGACAATTTTTTCTGATAATATATTTGTAGTGGTACGAACGGGTTTGGTAACTAGTTGTTTAATCACTAACATCAAGTCTGCGTTTTGCTGATGATAGCGATCGATCAATATTTCTTTACCTTTTAGTTCTGCCTGATATTTTTGTTCGATCGCTTTGAGATTTCCTGCATAAATTTGCATGAAATCACTGTGAATTTTCGCTTTGTTGGCATTCGGAGGTACTTTCACTTTTACTACTACAATGCCATCTCCTTTGTTTTCAATGCTTTGGATATCTAGTGGCGTACCTTCATTTTCAACTTGCACTTGTTGGAAGGATTGGGTAAAAGCGGTTACGTCAATGCCGTTGCGAAATATTAAATCGACGGTGTGCAAGACTGATTGAAATAAGCTGGTAAATTCTCCAAATGCAAACTCACCACTGCTGGGACGACGTTCGCGATCGTCTGTTCCTTCTTTAGGAAATTCTAATAGATAAACCCATCGACAATCAACCCATTCTAGTTGAGTGGTGCTGTCGATATTCCAAGTTGCTAAACCGCAAGTACCTGTCAGTTTAGCATGATTGAAGTTGGTGTTAATTGCTTGTATTTGGGTTAAATTCGCCCATTCCAAATTGGCATCTTCTAAAGTTGCTTCGCTGAGATCGGCTTCTTTTAAATTAGCATAACTCAAGTCCGATCCGATTAAGTTAGCGCCTCTGAGATTCGCATTTTGATATAATTTTTGATAACCGTTTCCGCTAACTAGCAAATTGCGGATATTTGGTTTTTCTAATATGGTATCGTTAACGATCGCCCAGTCAAGTTTGTTAGCTTTATGCCATAATGTGCGAGTGGTATTGGCAAATCGAAAGTCGGTACTTTTAAGGGTGGCGTAACTGAAATTTGCATTCGTTAAGTTTGCGCCGCGAAAGCTAGTACCGTCGATGGTAGTAAGAAAGATGGCGAGTTGGTGAAGCAGGAGGTATTTTTCATTTTCTGCTAATACCTGCCAAGCAATTTTACTGGTGAATAAAATTAACGCGATCGCAAATCCAACACCTATCGCAATTACGGCGATTTGAGAAGCAATGGCGACTGGCGGATATGGGATAGTTTTTAACAGGTATCTCGATCCGTTACGGGTGATTATTCCCGTTGCGATCGCACTTATTACTAGCGCTTCTACTATCATTAAATTAGCGATATGCGATTTAGTAGAAATAGCTGCGATCGCCACAGCTAAACTTAAGGTAACCATCACAATAATAGTGGCGGCGACTGACAGAAGTAATGGCAAAACTATATAAGCTGCACCGACGTTATTTCCATTGCTAAAGGCTAAAATAAAATTACCTAATCGAAAATTTCTAAACCAATTAGAAAAGGGGTTATTATCATTGCCGATCGCAGATAAAATACCTAGCGCGGTGACGCCTACCGCTACGGCAGTTCCCACGATGCCAAAAGTTTTTTGGATTCCTTTTCTAATTGCGATCGACAACAATATTATATTTGATGTAAAAATTAATAAAAAGCTGAAAATTTCTGTAACAATTAAATGTTGTTCATCGGGTTTGATAATTAAAAATCTTACCATTTGATAAGATGCCATCACCGATGCCGCACCCGATATGGCTGATAAAATGGCAGCAGCAATTGACTTTATTATTACCCATTTAAATGGTAGTCCTGCTTCTGCATGACTGAAGTTGGCATTAGTTAAGTTTGCATTCGTAAAATCTGCACCTTGAATGTTAGCGCCACAGAAATTAGCACCGCTGAGGTTTTGTCCTTTAAAAGATTTTCCTTGGTGATTTCTACCCTGTAATTCGCGGTACATGATTGTTGATAAAGATGTTGATTAGGTTGTTTTAAAATGCTAGGAAATCAATTTCCTGACTAATAGCTTAAGTCCTCTTAATGAGAAGTGGAAATTTATTCTCTCTTCAGTCCATTTAAATGGACTTTCGCTATTAGCCTGGGGTTTGAACCCCAGGCGGGCTATGAGGCTAGTGCAAAATTGGAAAGGGAGAAGAAAAGGACTGAAGTCCTTACTACAAACCTAATTTAAGGACTGAAGTCCTTACTACGAACTTAATGCTTATTACAAACAAAAATCTTGGGTATTGCTGCTTTCTCCTATGGCGATGGTGACGCTAAATTGTTCTCCTAATTCGGCACTGAAATGCAATTGAATAAAATTATCTACTTCTCTCGATTCGGTGTCAATAACTGGCTGGCCGGATGCGTCATTGACAATTAATTTTACTCCGGGCGGCAAATAATTTTCACCTCCTAAAGGATGCAATTGAACGCGGATTTCTACTTCTGAATCTGGTTCTGGGGGCAGCATGACTACTAAGCCTAATGGCTTGCCTGCCAATTCCATTCCCAAGTCGATTTGTTGACCACGGGCGATCGTTACGGCGTCTCTAAACATGAAGGCTAATTCGACTTTCTCGATGCTTAAAAGCTGTTCGATTTCTTGCCAACCAGCCTCAATTACTCCCGCAAACCATTCTCTCAGATTGACGGGCGCAGATTGTTTTTTTTGCAACAAAAGCGCAATTAAATTTTGTAAAGGTTGCAGTTGATTGAGTGGCACTTCCGGCGCGGCGGTGGGAGTGAATCCCAGCAGAGTAGCTTCTTTCAAAGATTCGTGTAATTGCACGACAACATAACCGATTCTTTCTTCCCAAATTACGTCAGTGGGAATGTGGCAAACTTCGGCTTTTGGTAAGACGAAACGACATTCTAACTTGCCGATTCCATCGATATCTAAATCGGCAATATCCATAAATTTTAGCATCAGGGGATTGCGGCTATCACTTTGACACCAATTGGTGTCAAAACCCAGGCAACGGAGGTAAAATTCTACTGCGTAGATAGCCAAAGTATTGAGGTAAATTTGTTTGGCTTTTTGCAGGTCGGGTTGCTGTTGGCAACTATCCTTCGCGATCGCATGGGCTTCAAAAGATAGGGGAACTGTAAAAAGATGCTTTTCCATTACTTCGTTCATAACTAATTTTACCACTGCTTTAACTATTCCTGTAAATATCTATGGAAATAAGACATAAAATTACGCAATTTCCGATTGAAGAAACTACAAAGTGTCTGAATGGGAATATCCAAATCTGTGGAAAGTTTATCCCAAGATTTTTCTTCTACATATCTGGCCAAAGCTAGAAATTGAAAGGTTACTTCCGGGCGACCGCGAATGAATTCAGACTTCAACAAATTTTCCGGGTCTTCTTCTAAAAATTGTCGCAGTATTTGCGAATCTTCAACTGGTGCATCTAGAGATATTGAAGCATCTAATTCATCGAGGGATGGCAAGTAAATGATTCTACCGCCTCTTTGCTCGTTAACAACAGCAATAAAGTTGTATTTCAACATCGTATTTACCCAGGCGATAACGGGATTTTCGGGTCTGTAATTGGCAATTTTTTGACAAATATCTAACAACGTTCTTTGCAGTGCTTCGTTATAAAGGTCTTGGTAAACGCTAGGTGGCCAAGTTCCGCTTTGGGGATGGCTAAGTAGGTTGGATTGTAATATTTCATTTATTAGTTGATTTAATGCTTGCTGTCGTTGACTGCTTTGGGGTGGGTGCTGTTGAGCTTCGATCGCAAATTGTTGCATTCGCCGATCGATCTCATCCCTCGGTGTCGCACCCTCGAAACGCTCATTCACTATCTTTCTCTCCTCGTTCGTCTCAAATAGACCTGAGAAATCGGGTTTCTGACCTTGGTGCAAGGTTGTAAGAAACCTCTGCATATCTATCTGGTTGCGCCGTCTGTTTTTATGCGTTTGGCTGGGATTTGTTACAAAATTTTACTTTCAGGTGGCGCAGAAAAAAAATTTGGGGATTTGCGTAAAAAGTTTGGCGTTTTGCATATAGGTGTGTAGGAAGCTAGCTCAAGGCTTGCTGTGGTTGGGTCACAGTTCGGAGTGCGATCGGCTTTCCTGTGGAGATGTGCGATCGTGCCAAGCAAGTCTTTACACCCACAAAATACCCTTTTTTGGAGAAACCAGGTTTATGATTTCTACCCAAACATTTATCAAAGCAACAACTTTGGGATTGGCTGCTATTACCATCAGCACTACCGCTTATGCAGCATCAACCCCAATAGATTTGAGAACATGGACAAAGGAAGGCGCACCTGCAAACGGCAATTGGGCTGTATCTGCTGATGGAAGTTCAGTTCTTCAGACTATTAACGGGAGTCCCACATTCTTTGTCAGTCCAGATAACTTCATCAATACGACTATCAACGGAAAATTTAAGGTCAATCACCTAGATGACGATTTTATAGGCTTTGTATTTGGTTATCAATCGCCGATTACTGCAAATGGCGACAAGGCTAATGACTTCGACTTTCTTCTGTTCGACTGGAAGCAAGCTCGCCAAACAACTAGAAACTATACTGCTCAAGAAGGTTTCAGCTTGAGCAAAGTTAACGGAAATATCACTAACTACGATCCAGGCTTCTGGGCGCATAAAGACAGTACCCAGTTTGATGTACTTGCTACAGACTACGGCAACGACAAAGGTTGGAAAAATAAAACTGAATACGATTTCACGCTGCTGTATCAAACAGATCGCATCAAGATTGATATTGATGGGAAAAATATCTTTGATGTCAGCGGTGATTTTCAACCAGGACGCTTCGGTTTTTATAACTTTTCACAGCCGCAGGTTACCTATTCAGGATTTACCCAAGAAGAAACTCCACCCGCAAAATCTGTTCCCGAACCTTCTTCTACATTAGGTTTATTAGCATTTGGTACTTTCGGTGCTAGTTCCCTGCTGAAACGCAAACAGCAACAGAAAGTTTTGAATTTAGTTGTAAGCGATCGATAAAAGAGGAATGCAATTATTTACTTTACGCTTTGCGATCGCGCATAAATGAAAAAGTGCGTTCGGCGTAGCCGATGCGGAGCATTATCGCCTACTTGGGATTTATCGAAGTGCGATCGATACTTTCAAATAAATTCTACGCGATCGCGCATTTCCTCTGGTTCAAGGCACTCCCAGATTAAAATCAACCCGCTCACAATTTCGCCAATTGACCGAGTATTCTTACGACAGAAAGCAATTCCAGTGTGAGTAGCACCAGCTTGATTTAGCCGTAAAAAATCTGCGTCTTGGGTAAAAATTACTCGTTCCTGAGAAATTGCAAAAGCTAGTTGTTCCTCATCTGGTGCAGAAATAAGTCCTTGTTCTGGTGTGGTAGTTACATCAATCCCACGTCTTCGTAGGCTATCTGCTATGGAATTGCTAACATTCTCATCCAGGTGAAATCGAATCGTTCTTGACATTTTGCTTCCTTAGTTTTTGCTGAACCAAAGAAGGAGTTTTAGCCTCCAACTCCCGCACAAATTTTTCATCTTCATCAATCTGTTGTCGGATTTCTTGGATATGGTCGTGATAATACGCCAAAGCTGCATATACATCAGCCAAGGTAATACTTGGATAATGATACACGATTTCATCAGGAGACATTCCCATGCTTTCGTGCCAAATCACAACATCCTGCACTTTAATTCGATGTCCGGCAATACGTGGTTTACCGCCACAAACACCAGGAGTGATTTCAATATGTTCGGAAATTACGCTTTGAATAGCCATCTTTGCTTAGTACCTTATGACAAGCAATCTCGAATTCACCTGACTATTATGGCATTTTTGGTATCTTTTGCCAAATTCAATTGCAAGTGCTTGATGAAAGCGTAGCATTATCGATTTTGGGGATTAATTGAAGTACGAATGCCTACGGCAGGCTACGCTAACGATACGATACTTTCAAATAAATTCTACGCGATCGCCTCACATCAATTCCAAATCCCTTCTTAAGCTTTCAGCGATAGATGTAAATCTGCCATAATTGGTAGTTCAAAAACATTACTTTCCTGAAAACGCTTCGAGAAAAACATTACTTCCAAATTTTCAATTTCCTCAGTTACGGGATTAAGACGAGCAACAATTCCGTATTCAATTTCCGCTGATTCTTGTTCTGCATAAGGAGAACATTTGTTTATGTAGAGAATATCACCCACTCGATCGTATTCAACAGTTAATTTCGCTGCCATATTATTTCACCTTGAGTTATTGTTTTGCTGATGTAAGCTGTCACGATCCAATTTCGTACTTCGGGAAATGAATCAGTTACTACTGCTACTACAACATACCTACCTCTACGCCCTTTATCATAATGCCGCGAGAATAAGATTGTATTCTCAAAACGCACATCGCACCGAACCTCATCGGGGTCAGCTAGAGTTTCAGCAATTCTTTCATAATACGTTGGTAGTAGATCGGGATGTCGATCGGCAATATGCGATTCCCGTTCCTCTGTCAGTTCGACCTCACCATCAAGATACGAACAAAAAAATCTTGTTGCCACAGTTCCCCAGCACCACTCATTACCGCACGCTCTCTTTTATCCTACAGAGTTGTTTCAAAGCTTGTAAATTTCCTCTTTCCATCCTTGCGGTACATACCCATCCAATATGGGTAATGGCGCTAGTTCAACTTTCGCTTGTACGATTAGCGATTCTCCGTTGGGAAATTGCACTGCGATCGCAGATTTTTGTCGTAACAAGCTCAAAAAATCCTCTCCCGAAATGTTCCTTATGCTTTCAACAGTAATGGTTTCTTGGACGTTCATTCAATTTTCCTTTTGCTCCAAAACTTGCGGTAATTACGGGTTAATTAGTTAACTTCGCTCTTATGACAAGCAATCTCGAATTCACCTGACTATTATGGCATTTTTTTTGCCAAATACAGTTGCAAGCGATATGCCTACCTGTAATTAATCGAAATGCGATCGCATAATTTTTCTAATAACCTTCTTCTTATAGTTCAATATCAAGTACAATTAAAGGAGGTAATAACTCCGACTATTCAGGAGGAAAAAAGATGCAAATTAAAAGCAACAACGAAATGGGAAAAGTTTTCGCAACTCTGACAATCGTTAATCGCGCCGACCAAATTCGAGCAGAAGATGGGACAATTTCACCAGAACAAATCCGGTCTATAACGCTTAAAAATGTATTGGTAGACACGGGAGCCACTACTTTGTGTTTACCGCCGGAAGCGATCGCCAAATTGGGACTAAAACTACTCAAAGAAGTAGACGTAGCAACAGCAATGGGAATTGGCAAAGCCCGAATTTTCCAAGATGCTAAAATCTCTATGTTCGATCGGGAAGGAACGTTCGAGTGTTTGGAGTTACCGGGAGGTGGCGATCCGCTTTTGGGAGTAATTCCTTTGGAATCTTTGGGGTTAGAAATCGATCTGCAAAATCAAACATTGAAGCCTTTACCCATTAGTCCAACTGAAACTTATTTGACGATTTTGTAGAAAGGTTAATTCGCTGAATCCATAATTGCAATAGAAGTGCGATCGCGCCAGCGATGCGTAACATTATCACGTAATTATGTTCTATCAAAAATCAGTTTAATTATGCTTCTCATTCACGAAATTGTCCAACAAGCTCTTTTAACTGGTTATCTAACTATAGAAGCAGAAAACCAACTGCGACAGTTGTTAAAAACCAAATACAATAACCAAGACTTAAATGCCTTTATAACATTGCAAGAAGCAGCAATGAACGGTTTGGTTAAGCAAGAATCGCGCCAATTAAAAAATAATTAGAGTTTGCCCAAAACGTTACCGATCGTAAAGATGTGCGAACACCTCAGACATTCGTACTACGGAAAGATATCTACTCAAGTTGTAATTAATTTCTCGGCACTAGAAAGCCTATTCTCTTTAAACAATCTTTAAATTTTCAACGGTCTATGTTTTCAATTTACATACTCACCCATAACGAAGAAATCGATATCGCCGCTTGCATTGAATCAGCCATGCTATCCGATGATGTCATTGTAGTAGATTCTTTCAGTAGCGATCGCACTGTAGAAATTGCCAGCAACTACCCCGTTCGCATCGTGCAACATAAATTTGAAAGTCATGGCAAACAACGCACTTGGATGCTGCAAAACATCCCCACCAAACACGAATGGGTGTACATCCTAGAAGCAGATGAACGCATGGCACCACAACTATTTAATGAATGCTTACAAGCAATCCAAAACCTAAACTATATCGGCTACTATGTGGCAGAACGAGTGATGTTCATGGGAAAATGGATTCGCCGCAGCACTCAATATCCCCGCTATCAATTGCGATTATTACGCAAAAATAGTGTTTGGTTTTCCGATTACGGTCATGCAGAAAGGGAAATTTGCAATGGGAAAACCAGCTTTTTAAAAGAAACCTATCCTCATTATACTTGTGGTAAAGGATTTAGTCGTTGGATCGAAAAACACAATCGCTATTCTACTGATGAAGCCAAGGAAACTCTTTATCAACTAAATACAGGAAAAGTAAATTGGCGCGACTTATTTTTCGGTCGCACAGAAATCGAAAGACGCCGCGCCTTAAAAGATTTATCTTTGCGATTACCAGGCAGACCTTTGGTGCGCTTTTTATATATGTATTTTATTTTAGGTAGTTTTTTGGATGGCGCTGCGGGATTTACTTGGTGCATATTGCAAGCATTCTATGAATATCTAATAGTGCTGAAAGTTTGGGAAATGAAAAATTGCATGGTGCAACTCACACCACCTATCTTAATAAAAGAGTTAAATTCACCAAATATACAGCATCCAAACATAGAAAATACAAAAGAATTGTGTGCCAGTAATTCTGTACTAACATCTGGGAATATTTCACCTTTTCCATTAGATATATCTAAAAATTAAAGGTGCATTACCTGAAACTAGTGTAGAAACGCGGCATACAACGTTTCTACACTCTACGATACTTGCCGGATGACGAACTGGACTGTTTTTTTCAAGTTGGTCTCAAATAATATTAATTTCAAGATTAATTCGGTGTTTTAAATATTAAACTTGTAATTACACTGGATATTAACATCAAACGCAACTTACCAAGCTCTTGCTTTAGCTAGCACTATCTTACACATTTTTGTTACTAATCTGAAAAAAAACCGTTTTTTATATTTTGTGTCGTAAAAAACATTTTTTAATCAAAGTTCAAATAGATCATAAACTAAAATTTCATCCATCGCTATTTTGCATTGTATAGTTGCATTTTTTGCATTTTTTCACATATAGTACGCCTTGAGATATATGACGAACAGTATAAGATTATATGAAGCTAGTTATAAGAAAATTTGAACCACAAGGCCAAATGAATAACACAGTTGAACATTCTGGACAAAAACCCGTTAGTGATAACAATTACCATTTAAACTTTGAGTCATGGGTTAAAGAAGTAAAACCCCAGTTACTTGCAGCTTTAAAAAGAAGGGCAGAGAAATCAGGTTGTTAATAATTGGGTGGCTCCAAAAACAGCCATAAATTCCTAATTATTAACCATAAGCTTCTAAAAATAAGTTACTCTCTCAACTTAAAACTGACGCGACCATTCTTTAGGCCAACGTTCCACTACTACCTTAGTTTGGGTAAAAAATTCTACAGCGTGCTTTCCTTGTCCGTGTAAGTCACCAAAGAAGCTGGCTTTCCAACCACTGAAAGGAAAAAAGGCCATCGGTGCGGCGACGCCAATATTAATACCGATGTTGCCAGCATCAGCTTCGTAACGAAATTTACGCGCTGCTGCCCCACTGGTAGTAAACAAACAAGCCATGTTGCCCCAATTACTATTATTCACGAGGGCGATCGCATCATCAATTGTATCTACGTGAATCAATCCCAGCACCGGGCCAAAAATTTCCGTGCTGGCAATTTCACTATGAGGATTGATATTCTGTAAAATCGTTGGTCGAATAAAATTACCTTGTTCGTAACCAGAAACTTGGGGGTGACGACCATCTACTAAAGCAGTTGCCCCTTCATTAATTCCTTTTTCAATTAATCCTTCGATTCTATTTTTACTTTCCTGAGTAATTACTGGCCCCATTTCCACATTTTCATCCAAACCAAAACCAACAATTCGTTTTTGGGCTACCTCAGTAATTGCTTCTGTAAATATATCGCGAGCTTCCCCAACTGTTACTGCTAAAGATGCGGCTAGACATCGTTGCCCCGCACAACCAAAAGCGCTATCTGCTGTAATTCTAATCGTATTTTTCCAATCAGCATCGGGTAACACGATAATGGGATTTTTTGCTCCTCCCTGACATTGAGCGCGTTTACCATTAGCAGCAGCGCGACTGTAAACATACTGCGCCACAGGGGTAGAACCAACAAAACTAATGGCGCGAATAGTTGGATGGTCTAAAATAGCACCTACTACTTCTTTTGCACCGTTAACTAAATTTATTACCCCTTTCGGTAAACCAGTTTGCTCTATTAATTGAACTACTTTTTGCATGGTCAGGGGTACTTTTTCCGATGGTTTGACTATAGTAGTATTACCGCAAGCCAAAGCATAAGGCATAAACCAAAAAGGAATCATGCCAGGAAAATTAAACGGTGCAATAATCGCCGTTACTCCCAATGGTTGACGGATCATAAATTCGTCAATTCCTCGCGCCACATCTTCTAAATAATCTCCCTGCATTAAGATGGGAATGCCGCAAGCAACTTCTACATTTTCAATGGCGCGACGCATTTCACCTTTCGACTCAGCTAAAGTTTTGCCGCATTCGAGGGTAATTGTTTTTGCTAAATCTTCAAAATGTTCTTCTAGCAGATTCTTCAATTTAAACAAATACTGCACTCGATCGGTAGGTGGAATTCGCCGCCAACTGACAAAAGCATCTGCGGCTGCGATGGCGGCTTTGTCCACTTCGGTGGCGGGGGACAACGGTACGGCAGCTAACACCTCAGCAGTAGCAGGGTTAATGACATCCAAGTAGTTGTTAGCGCTGGATGCCAACCACTCACCATTTATATAATTTTTAACTTGGTTAAGTGTACTCATCTTTATTACCGAATTACAGTTAATATTAAACTTTGTATAAGCAACTCTGTACCTGTGAGGTTCAGCGTTCGGAGTATATCACCCAAGGAGCAAGTCATGTCCGAGTTTCAAGATTTTCTTAAGTATAAGTGTGCTTACGTTGCCATAGGAGAGTTTAAACCAGGCAAATTTCCAGAAGCGGAACAACTTTATGAAAAAGCTGTTTCCAATTATTCACAAGGTTTCAAAGGGTCTTACTTATTGCAAGAACCGGGAACTGACAAAGGTATTGCGATTATTCTTTGGGAGAGTGAGGAAGATATGAAAGCTAATCAAAATGAAATGATAGAAGCTATCTTGAAGGAGATAAATCATTTATTTGCTAAACCACCGATCACTGGTTGTTATGACATTGTGAGTGAAATTTCTCCCAAGCATGGAAGTAGTGAATCCTGATTTGTAAATTTTGGGTGGATGGGGAGATGGGGAGATGGGGGGATGGGGGGATAGATTAGTGATTTTATTGCCAGATTTAAAATATAAAATTTAGATTAGCGTTAGCAGTTATAGCAACTGCCAAAGCAATTAGGAAGTTCTTATTCTAGATCCTTATTTCCCTAGTTTCTAGCCCTTAAATTTCTAAGTATTTTCACTAGTGATATTGTTTTGCGGCCACAAATAAATCGCACCAGAAATTAAAGTAAAACCAACCGAAACCCAAAAAGCAATTAAAGAATAAACTTGCCAAACTTCTGGTAAAGGTGCGATGAGGAGCGAAATTGCTAAGATTTGACTTACTGTTTTTAATTTACCCCAAATATTAGCTCCCGAAATAGAAGTTTGATTGACGCGCCAACCTGCGATCGCTAACTCCCGTCCTAAAATTAAAAATACTCCCCAAGCTGGGATCTGATTTAACTCAATCAACGCTAATAATGGCCCTAAGACTAGCAACTTATCAACTAATGGGTCAAGAAATTTGCCCAAATCGGTTACTTGATTGTATTTCCTCGCTACGTAGCCATCCAGCCAATCTGTACCTGCGGCTACCACAAAGATAGCTAAACAAATCCAACGGCTGAATTCGGTTGGATTGTGCAAACCATAAAGCAAAAATGGTAAACCAAGCAGGCGAGAGAACGTAATCCAAGTGGCAACAGTCATTAGATTTTAGATTTTAGATTGAAAGATTGACCCTATCGATCGCTCTGGACACATAAACTTACATTCAGTAGTCGAGATCGGCTAGTAGTTTTCACTTTACGAAAAATCTACCTTCCAAAAAATGGCTACTCGTAGGAAAATTATAACCATTGATAGAGTAACAATCCCAACTACTGAGATTTTTAACAATCCAAAACAAAAATATTGGGCAGTTTGGGGATGCCAATCTAAAATAATTAAAAAAAGCTTAAAAGAACCGCCATGACAAAGCGTTGGGCTGACAAGCAACTGAAAAACTGCGAGGCAGCGCTTCTTTCTCTTGAGGCTGGCTTGACCCAATTTAATCAAGCTACCAAGGGAATAACAGACGCCTTGGCTACAGGTAAACCTTTATCTTATATCCAACAAAACTATCAACTCAATTGGGAAAAAATTTGGCAAGAGATTGCACGATACAACTTTTGGGGGCCACAATCATATCAACTAAAAGAATGGTTGTGTCAGTTGGAAACGATTCAGCAACGCTTGCTACAACTTGAGTTGTCAATTTCTGATTACCGCTTGTACATTCATCATTCTCCTAGCAAAGCTACTGATTTTTGGTTGGGATACGACGAGGGGAAAGTGCGTTGTCGTACCCCTTATGCAGAAGAACCTTTTATTATCGGTCAGCCAACTGCTTACCAAAAGGGAGAATTGTTAGGTTGGCGTTACGCGATCGCAAAAAACGAAATTCAAAACCTCTTAGATTGTTGCTGCACATCTACTAGTGAGTTGTTTACGTGGGGATAAGTAGGAGATGGGGGGATGGGGGGATGAGGGGATGAATAAAATCAGTTAATATTTCATTCTTCATCCTCCATCCTGTTCATCCTTAAATCCTTAAATCCTGATCCTATTTGAGATAAGCGATCGTAACTCCAGCGCCACCTTCTGATCGATCACTTAACTCAAAACGATCGACTTGCGGATGTTGTTGCAAGAATCCATGAACGCCTTCACGCAATTTACCAGTACCTTTACCGTGAACGATCCACAACACGCCTGAGGATAAAGCTTGCTGAATCGCTTTTTCTACTTCGCTTTCCGCATCTGCTACTCGCCAACCGCGAATATCGATCGTATTTTGAGCAGTGCGAATTGCTGGTTTTGGTTTTGACTGAGCAACCACCGTATCTTTACTTACCGGGGCAGAAGTAGGCGCGGGTTTCGCCTTGGGTAGTTCCGGTTTTTGACCATCGAGAGATTCGATATCCTCTAGAGATACGGTCATCTTCATGATGCCGAACCGTACCGCAAATTGACCAGTTTCGTTGGGCGCACTCAGTACTTCAGCAGTTTGTCCCAAGCGAGGGATGCGAATGCGATCGCCCACTTTCGGCATAAAACCGGGTTTCGGTTTCGGCGGGGGTGGCGGCGGTAAGTGACGTTGTGCGATTTGATTCACTGCTTCTGTCGCCGTGACTGTATCTTGGGCAGACATTGGCCCTTGTTGCAAGCGGCGAATCACTTGAGCAATTTCTCCTTTTGCTTGGGCGATCGCTTTTTGTACTTCCTGTTCCTGCTGTTGGCGCAATTGCTGCTCTCTTTCCTGTAAAGCAGCCGCTTTTCGCGAAACTTCCTGATAAAAACGCTCTGCCTGCTTGAGAAGTTGCGCTGCTTCTTCTGCCTTCGTTTCTTGACGACGGCGTTGCGCTTCCAAACCTGCAATTACTTCGTTTACTTCTTCAGAAGCACCACCGACCAAACTTTGGGCGTCTTCCACTACTTCCGGTTTGAGTCCCAAACGTTTGGCTATTGTCAAAGCATTAGAACGACCGGGAATTCCCCATAATAGGCGATATGTGGGGGAAAGACTGACATCATCGAATTCTACCGAAGCATTTTCAAATCTCTCGTCTTGATACTTGAGCGCTTTCAGTTCCCCAAAGTGGGTAGTTGCGATCGTCAATTGTGCGTGTTCTGCCAGATATTTTAAAAGCGCGATCGCTAAAGCACTCCCTTCCGCCGGGTCTGTGCCTGCGCCTACTTCATCTAGTAATACTAAGGATGGGGGGGTGGGGGGATGGGGGGATGGGGAGAGTTCCTGTGTGGTTTCCTCTTCTGTTCCAATTTTCCGTTCTCCTAAAGCATCGATAATGCGACTAATACGGCGAATGTGACCGGAAAAAGTCGATAAACTCTGCTCTAGTGATTGTTCATCGCCAATATCAGCCAAAACCAAATCAAACCAAGGTATTTCCACTGGTTCGCGAGCGGGAACGAATAAACCCACTTTGGCCATCAGGGACGCCAAACCGAGAGTTTTCAGAGTAACGGTTTTTCCCCCCGTATTTGGCCCGGTAATCGTTACTACTCGAATTTGGGGATTAACTAGTAAATCTACTGGGATAACGGGTGAGCCTTGTTCGTGTTGATTTTGCCAAACCAACAGAGGATGGCGCAACTGACGCAAAGTAATCGATTCTCCTTCGTTTGCGTCAATAAATCTAGGTGGATTAGCTTGTAACCAATAACTATAACGCGACCTAGCGGTTGCCAAATCCAAGGTAGTTGCGATCGCCAACAATCTCTCTAAATCTGGTTTAACTGCGGCTACTTGTTCGGTTAAAGTTCTCAGAATTGCTTCTACTTCATTCTGTTCCTGGCGCATCAGTTGGCGCATTTGGTTGCCTACAGAAACGATCGCGTTCGGTTCCACGTAGAGAGTCGCACCACTCATCGATGTGTCGTGAACTATACCAGGAACGGCATCTTTGCTAGTTGCTTTTACGGGAATCACAAAGCGATCGCCCCTTTGGGTAATCACCTGTTCCTGCACCGCATTCGATTGCCGTTGTAAAATTCCCTGCAATATCTGATAAATCTTGTCTCGCACTTGCCGCATTTGGTGGCGAATTCCACCCAACTTGGTGCTAGCGCGATCGGCTACATCTCCTCGATCGTCAATACAATGATGAATTTCTTGTTCTAATTCCGGATAAGTTCGCAATTCCGCCACTAACTCCGTTAGGGTCGGCAAATCTTCTTGATTGTCAATTACCCGTCGCAATTGCCGCATTCCCGCCAGGGTAGTCGCAATATTGAGCAACTCTTCCCCAGACAGAATACCTTGCAGTTCTGCCCGTTCTAGAGCATCTCGTATATCATAAATTCCATCAAATGTCCAGCCCGGTATCAGACGACTTTCCAGTTGATAAACTTCTTTTGTTTGGGCTAGCAGGGTCAGGCTTTCTTCCTTAGCGTGGGGAATTTGCAGGTGACGAGATGCGATCGCACCTAGCTTAGTGGCAGCAAAGGTAGACAAGTGTTGGCACAAACGCGGCCATTCGAGTAGTTCTAGGGTTTCGGCTTGAATCAAAGCTGATTAATCTGGATAAAACGTAAAGTTTAAAGAAGAAAGGCTCTAACTCCCAGCATAAATGAGGAATCGCTGTTTCGGCATATTCCCCAAGGGATTTCGATCTTAAATATGTAGGGTGTGTTACCAAAGCGCGTAACGCACCTGTAATACTCCAATACATAGAGTACCAGCGTAACCGACCATTAGCTGAAGCCAGTACTTAATCTTTTGTTTAAAAACAGCCTCTGAAAATTTTTTCCATCAAAAGGACTGTGGGATTAGCGATCGCAGTAACCAAAAATTTAAATTATTCTATTCTCCACACCCTAGCCCTTGTTGAAGATGTCATAAAAAAGCCAAGGTAAATTTATGGAATTGAAAAAGTTGCCCGTGTAGTTTGCAAGTAGATGAAATTACGGACTTTACTTAGTTTTCTATTACCCAGAGTTGCTTAACTAACAACATCTGGTTCTGCACATTCCTTTCCCTTTAGGTAAGGAACAAACTTCTATTTGCCAAATCAACGAGAAAGAACATGAGTTTTTCTAAAGCAGCTTTAGGCGCGATCGCAATAGTAAAGAAAAATGTTTCTCTAAAAAAGAGATTAACAGGCTGAAGTAGTAAAGAGTAAATAAATTTACATCCTTCATCCTTCACACTTCAGCCTTCATCCTTCATTTTGCTGGTTCGTAAAGATACTCAAACCAATTCCCATCCGGATCGCGACCGTAAAAAGAAGCCGTACCATCTCGATGTTCGTGAATGGTAGTAACGTGAACGCCTTGTGCTTTCAATTGTTCGTAACCGGATTCCATTTCCGATCGTTGGTGGAAAATAAACCCAAAATGCGGCCCAGCCTGACTATAACTCGGACTCATCAATGCCAAACCATCATCTCCAGCCTTCAAATAAGCCCAGTCCGGGTCTTTCCAAACCAACTCCATCCCCATGTTTTGGTAAAACTCAGCTGCCTTATCCAAATCTTGAACGCAAATAGCCACATGGCCCAATCGTTTTAGCTTCATCGTTAAAAAATCTAAACGTTTCCCCTTTCTTTCATTGTATTGCAGCTACCTTAGACACAGCGCAAGCGATCGCGCCCGACCCAAGTAAATTATCTTTTCAAGGGCATGGCAATTTTTCTCTACAATCCCGTTAATCTTACCTATGGTTTATTTATAGGAATAGGAGTATTGTTATTTCTATTAGTGATTATTGGTGGTTTGCAAGACGATAGCGGAAATTTCGACACCGATGCAGACATCGACACCGAAACAGATATCGACTTAAGTTTTCTTCCCATATTAGGATGGTTGGGAATTGGCAAAGCACCCCTGTTAATAGTATTAGCAACTGACATAAGCTTGTGGGGATTATTTGGCTTAATACTGAATGTTCTGCTGGGTAGTCTCATCGGACAAATCCCCAGCGGTTTTTTAGGAACAGTTGTTTTTGTCGCATCGTTATTTGCAGCCTTATTTTCCGGTAGCCTAATCGCTAAACCAATTGGCAAAATATTTGAATCATTTGGAGAAGATGCCAGTAGCGATCGCTTAATTGGCTGCATCGGCACCGTGACATCTGTCAGAATTCCCCTTGAAACAGAAGGAAAAATCGGACAAGTTGACGTACTAGATAACGCCCGCAATCTCGTAACCATCAGCGCATCATTACCAAATTGGGCAACAGTTATTCCAGGGCGAGGTCAAAAAGTCATCATTATCGATCGCCAACCGAAATTCTATTTAGTGATCGCCAATGACAGTTCCGATCGAGAACGATGGCTGGAAAATTCATCGAAAAATAAAAACACACATTAGGATTAAACATCATGCTATTTTGGCTTACCTTCATTCAATCATTACCCATTGCCACAGCAGCCGAATCTTTACAAGAAAATTATCAGAATACACCAGCAAACATCATTGCCGAAAATCCCTCCCAGAGATTCTTTAACATCTCACAAACCATTCCCAATCAGCCTACACTTGCCCAACTCAGTCCCGCAATCGTCTTTCCCGGCATTATTGGCGGACTGGTTTTATTACTACTATTAAGTGTTTGGGCTTACACGCGAGTTTATGTCATCACCCCAAATAACGAAGCATTCGTAAGAACAGGTGGCGTTTTCATTAAAAAGAAAACCGTAATTTTAAATGGCGGCTGCATAGTTCTCCCCGGATTTCACGAACTCACCCGCGTACCTCTGCGAGAAATTTCCATTGATGTGGAACGGACTGGCAAATTAGCAGTTCGCACCAAAGATTATCTCAGGGCAGACATGAGAGTAACATTTTATGTCTGCATCAATGAAATAGAAGAAGATGTTTTGATGGCAGCAGCCAGATTATCAAGCCAAGGAAAAATTACCCCAGAACACATTAAAAATGCCTTGGAAAAACGGGCAGATGATGCAATTCGCGCAGCCGCCAAAACCAAAGACTTAGCCGAAATTGATTCCGACAAGTTAGGCTTCGCTCAAGAAGTATTAAACTTGGTTGAACCAGATTTGAAAAAAGTTGGCTTAACCCTCAATAACATCGCCATTTCGGAAATCGAAGAAGGTGATACTTACGACACGAATAACTTCTTCGATGCCCAAGGTGTACGCCTGCGAACTGAAACAATCCAGAAATCGATTCAACAGAAAAGAGAAGTTGAGTTAACGACCCAAGTAGTAATCGAACAGAAAGAACTAGATGCCCAAAAACGCTCTCTGCAAATTGCCCAAGAGAAAGAAGCTGCTAAACTAGCGCAACAGTTAGAAGTAGAGGCGATGAAAGCGCAAAGAGAAAGGGAAATTGAAGAAGCAAAAGCACGAGAAGCTGCCACAGTACAACGCACTAAAATATTACAAACCAAATCAGTAGAAGAAGAAGAAATTGGTCGAAAATTATCAGTACAGCAAAGTCAAATCGAAGCTGACATCACCCTAGAAGAACGCAATAAACAACTGAAAGTAGCCCAAGCATTGCAAAAACGAGAAGCAGAATTAGCAGAAATTCAGCGTCAGCAAAATGTAGAATCTGCGAAACTGCAAGCGCAAGTGCAAGTAGCAGAGTCGGAAAGACTAGCGAAATTAGCCCAAGAAGATGTAGCCATTGCAGTTGCTAACAAAAAACGAGATAGTTTTCTGGCGGAAGCGCAAAAAGCCAAAGCAGAATCAGCCGTTACAACTGCCAGCGCAGTAGAAAAAGCGGAACGGGATAAACAACTTTCGATTATCGCCGCCGAAAGAGAAGCACAAGAACGCCGCATTTCCGATCAAAACGTCGTAGAAATTGATGTGTTCCGCCGCAGGCGACAAGCAGAAATCGCCCAACAAGCGGCAGAATTAGAAGCAGAAGCAATCCGCACTTTAGCACAAGCAAACCGCGATAAAGCCTTGGCAGAAGCCGAAGGTATTGCAGCCAAAATAGAAGCGGAAAATGCCATTAGCAACGCTAATTTAAGCGCAAAAATTATCACCACAATTTGGCCGGAATTGTCAGATAAATTGCCAGAAATAGTGCAAGCTTTAGCACCGCAACCAGGTGTTTTGGGCGATACGCGCATTTACTCTTTCCCTGGCGCAAATGGCAACAATGGCAATGGTGCTAGCGACGTGAATAAGTTGTTGTTATCTACCAGTGGTTTAGCGCTAATTAACACTTTGTTGGATGAAGGAAAATTGGGTTCATTAATTTCTCAAGTGCGTCAATTAGTAAGTAAAGATGGTATTAGCAATGGCAATTCCGTAAAAAGTGAAGTAGCCTTAGATAAACTCGAACCACCAAAGGAACAGCCACCTAAAGCAGTAGCGAACCCCCCAGTTTCCGAAACATCTGTAGCGCGAAAAGTAACGCCGATGCAAACAACAATTACGCCGATTAAACCAAAGGATGATCGAGATGATTTGATTTCGTAAAAGTAATTAGTTGCAGACTAGAAACCCGGTTTCTCTAAGAAACCGGGTTTCTTCATACCTCACTTATCGGAAAATAGCGGTAACATATAATTAGTAAAATGCCAATAAAAAATTATGGTACAGTACAATTCGCAGGAATATCTGCCAACGGCTGAAGAATTACTCGAATCTGACGAAACACCTGTGGATAATGAACTCCAGAATTTAATTCCCAACCTATTGTTAGCAATTCTGGCAATAATTTGGTCAAATCGCCAAGATTGGTTTTTTGGTGTCGATATGGGAATTTATCATAATACTGATGAACCTGCGATCGTTCCTGATGGTTTCCTCAGTTTAGGGGTACAGCGTTTAGTTGGAGAACAAGGACGTTTAAGTTATGTAATTTGGCAAGAAAATGGAGTTGTACCAATTTTGGTATTAGAAGTAGTTTCCAAAACTTACAGAGGAGAATACAAACAAAAGAAAATCGATTATGCCGAATTGGGAGTTTTATATTACGTAATTTATAAGCCAGGTCGTTATCATAGCAGGCGAGGAGATGCTTTTGAAGTTCATCGCTTAGTTGATGGCGAATATATACGACAATCAGGTGAACCAGTTTGGATGCCAGAAATCGGTTTAGGAATTGGCAGAGAAATGGGAAATTATGAAGGTTGGACGCGAGAATGGTTGTTTTGGTATGACGAAAATGGGAGAAAATATCTTTCTCCTGATGAATTGATACAGCAGGCGGAACAAAACGCCGAACAACAACGGCAACGTGCCGAAAGATTAGCAGCGAAATTGAGAGAATTGGGAATTGAATTGGATGAAGGTTGAAAAGTGCGATCGCAATCTTGGAGGAATTACAATGAGTCAGGTACAAAAGAAACCGGGTTTCTGTGGTTCACGCAACTGAAAAGTGCTAGAAATCATCGCACCTAGAGTATCATCGCATTCTAAATCATTAATCTTTATTCAGTAATTCCTCTTTCAATTTTTGACAATCTTTTGCTATAGGGATTCCTAATTCTGTGGCAAGTGCCAAAGCTTGTTCGCAATATTCAAGAGCGCGATCGCAAAGCTCTAATTTCTGATGAAGTTTTGCTAAATTGTACAAAATTATAGACTCAGTAGATAGGTCACTAATATTTATCGCTATCTTTAGTGCCTCGTCTAAATATTCCTGCGCTTCTGAATAACGCTCAAGTGTAAATAAAGTATACCCCAAATTACACAATGCTTTTTCTTCGCCAGCGCGATCGTAAATTTTTCTAGATATATCTAAATGCTGTTGATGATAATCAATTGCTTTGTCATAGTCCCCTTTAGAAAAATAGGCAATTCCCAGATTACCCAACGTTGTGCCTTCGCCAACAATATCGTTAATTTCTCTTGCTATTAATAAATGTTCATTACAAAATTCAATTGCTTGGCTGTAATAACCTATTTGATTGCAAAGATTGCCCAAATTGCCTAGTGAATTACCTTCCCTTACTCGATCGCCGATTGAACGTGCAATGCTCAAAGCCTGTTGATGGTAATTAATCGCTTTTTCATATTGTCCTAAGTGGTTGTAGACAATGCCTAGATTGTCCAATACTGTCGCTTGGCCAGCAAAATCTCCCATATCCTGTGCAATAGCTAAACACTTTTCATAGTAATCAATCGCTTGCCAATATTTTCCTAAATCTTTGTAACCATTTCCTAAACCGTTGAGACACCAAGCTTCCCATTTAGAATTTAATTTTCCCCGAAGTTGGCTGTACAGTTGAATTTGTTCTCGATAGTAGCCCCAAGTTCCTAGTTGTTTATGTAATTCATAGTTAGTAAGCGTATCGAAAGGTATTAAAAGGATTTTACCTGCACTCTCCCAGTCTTGCACTTCACAATAATGGTGAAACGCTTCTAAATAACCCCGCACTTGTTCTAAATTAGAAGCATCCGGTTCTGGTTGATAAGCTGTACGCCACATTTGGGCAGCGATATAATGATCGGTTTTCCACTCTAAACCCTTATTGGAAATTTCAATTAAACGTTGATAGGCAACATTGCGAATCAAATTATGCTGACGCAGTACATCTTTCCCATCATCAGTTACTCTGTCAATTTCAACCAAAAACCGATATTTCAAAGTTCCCAGCGCTGAGTTTTTCTCCTCATCACTCAATCCCTCCAACATTGCCAGCCAAAAATCTTCCGTTACTGGCAACCGATAAACCGAACTGCGAAGCAATAGCGTATAAGCATAAGGTACATCTTTCTCCAACCGCTTGAGAGTTTCCCTGACTCTATCTTTGACATTTCTTTCTAGTTCTTCACTATTCCTAGCTGGTGCAATTTCTGCAAACTCTTGCTGGTGCTTTCGCCAGTAAGCTACCACATTGCCATTGTAAGGATGTTCGAGAATTTCCCCTGCCAGCACTTCAATTAAAAGTGGATGCCCTTCGTAAGTATTACCCATTTGCAGCAAATAACCCGCCGCCTCTGAGTCTGGATTAATTTCACCATTAATGAAGAGATCCCCCCAACCCCCCTTAACAAGGGGGGCTTCAAATTCTGATTCTCTACTCCTTGTTAACGGAGTCTTCAAATTTAATTTCTCCCCCCTTGTGAAGGGGGACAGGGGGGGATCTTCCTCCTCAAATAAATTGCTAAATAACTGCAATTGCTCGGTTTCACTCAGTCCGCTTAACGCTTTTCTCTGCCAAAAATTCTTATACCTGCTGCTAAACTGCGTCGGTAAATGCTGGGAAGTCAAAATTAGCCGACTTTGGCATTCTCCACCCGCCAACAATTGTTGAAAAAATTCCCACCACCGCCCATCTTCAAACTCATTCCTAACCGGATTTTCATCGCCTTTTTGCAGCAGCACTTCCACAGAATCAATCTGCACTAAATAACGATTAGTTCGCAGCTTTTGCACTAAACGATTCAGCAAAAAATCTGGCTGACTGCGTTCCTGTGGCGTTACCGTTTCCCCCAGTCTCGTCAGTAGCACATCCGCTGCACCGACAAAATCTCGCGATACCCCATCATCAAAGTTTACCGCAGGCAACCGTTGCCATTCTTCCCCCAACTCCACACTCGCCAAGCGTTCCGCCAAGGCGGTCTTCCCCTGCCCGGTAATCCCGGTAATAATTAAGATTCGGCATTCTTTCCGCAATTTTTCGCTCAATTCGCGAATTTCTGCTTCTCGCCCTACCCAAGTCTCCTCTTTATAGGCTGTGCAAGGGATGGGGGAATTATTGCGATCGCGCTTGACAATTTGCTCATCTTGTGAATCTTTTTCGCAGATCTCTTGCCAGTCAAGTCCCAATTTTTCGCAAAATTCGACAAAATTCAGATAATCAACTGGTTTACCGCCGAGAAAGTTCTTAACGGTAGATAAAGATATTCCTACCTCCACAGCAAACTTTTTCTGGCTGGGATAGCCATTGCGTTTAAGGGCTGATTTGGCTTTTTGGATGTATTGAGGGGAAACTTTGAGCGATCGCGCCATACCAAATGCCAGCAATCTCAGTCTTATCGTAGCAATTTTTATACCAAAACAGATATCCTCTCTCTACGCTGTCGTCCCTTTTCGTATTTGAACTCCAGCCGGGTTATCAGGTTGAGATTTACTGCCCTTTTCAAGTGACTGAGGTACATAGAAACCCGGTTTCTTGAAGAATCCGGGTTTCTGGGGTATAGGCGAACTGTCAACGAAAACCAAAGTCAGCCATAAATCAACCACATCTCGACTACATCCCAACTCGTTACTCAACCACCCCAATTTGACCATTGGATTGTCAAGATAAAAGAGGTAATCCAATGTTGAACAAGCAAAACTTTGACTACTTCCTACAAGCCCTCGAAATTACCGAAATTACCGTCAGTCTGTTTACTATATCCCCAATTTTGGGAATTTTAGCAGGTGGAGCTATCGTGGCTTATCTATTACTGGTGATAAAAAACAACCAAAATGGGGAGGATGAATAACCTAAGTGGAATATAGAGAGCGATCGCGCTTTCCCTCATCTGCTAGCCTAGAATGCGATCGGCCTCTACCTAAAAATTTTCAACATACTCAAATCTGCACTGTGAAAAAACAGTGCAGATTCAGACATTATGGCAAGTATTGAGAAACTTCTGTGCAATTACAGAGTAGAACTATTTTAATTAACTCTCATGCACGATCGAAAGATACTTAACGTCGAGATTGACGCGACAGATCTTTAGCTGCTTCTGCGCTTGTCTTAGCAGTATCGGGATACACAGACCCAAATTCCTTAAAAGCTTCCACTGACTCTTCCCCAATTCTCTGAATTCGCTCACCAAGAGAATCATCCGTTTCGCGACCTTCTTGATACCATTCTCTGGTAGTTTTCGGTCTGACCGAATCAAGCTGATGTGCTTGGTCGCGAACTTCCTTTGCCAAAGCCTTATTACTGCTGGGAGCATCAATACCCGTACTTGTAGTTAGCAGTAAAAACCCAACTAGTACCACTGACAAAAAACTCTTAATTTGAAGCCCTTGAAGCAAAGAACTAATCCGAGCAAACGCTCGAGAGACCAAATTTATCATCACAAAACTCCTTGAGTTAATTTTCGATACTTTTCACCGTTTCTACTTGTCAATATTCAATGCTTATCAGTGAAGAGTAATCTCCCGTTGGAGGTAACTCAAAGGCGTAAATTATCGTGAAAAACCTCATTTCTAACTTCACTGGCTTTGCAGACTAGACGTAGTTGAGCTTTCCGCTTAAACGATCGTAAAAACTGTATAAATTACCGATATTCTGCCTAGCTTTTTCTCTCTTTGGGCAGTTGTAAGAAGATAGGATAGGGGGATGGAAAGATGACGGGTTCACCTAATTTTTATCCTTCAGCCTTCATCCTTCATACTTCAGCCTTCATTCTTCTCCCTTTCCTTCCACAGGGAAAAAGGGCATTCCCCCATCTTAAACGAAAGCTGAACCAAATTTCTCTAAATTTGATAACCTAGCTTAAATAGTCTTGGGAACGAGTAGAAAGCGTGGATATTGAAATTGGGCGAGGTAAACAAGCTCGCCGAGCTTATGGTATTGATGAAATTGCCCTAGTACCGGGTAATAGAACGTTAGATCCCAGTTTGGCAGATACTCGCTGGCGGATTGGCAACATCGAGCGAGAAATTCCGATTATTGCCAGCGCGATGGATGGCGTGGTGGATGTTGGTATGGCAGTCCTTCTTTCTCAACTAGGAGCCTTGGGCGTCCTCAACCTAGAAGGAATCCAAACCCGCTACGAAGACCCCGAACCGATTTTAGACCGCATCGCATCTGTGGGTAAAGATGAATTCGTCTCCCTGATGCAGGAACTCTATGCAGAACCTATTAAACCAGAATTAATCGAGCGCCGAATTCGCGAAATCAAAGAAAAAGGCGGTATTGCTGCCGTGAGCGCTACTCCAGCCGGTGCGAGTAAATTCGGTTCCGCCGTTGCCAAAGCAGGGGCAGACCTATTTTTCGTACAAGCAACCGTAGTATCGACCGCTCACCTTTCCCCCGAATCGGTAACTCCACTCGACTTAGCACAATTCTGCCAAGAAATGCCCATGCCAGTCATTTTGGGCAACTGCGTTACCTACGAAGTAACCCTTAACTTGATGAAAGCTGGTGCTGCCGCAGTTTTAGTCGGGATTGGCCCGGGTGCTGCCTGTACTTCTCGCGGCGTGTTGGGCGTAGGCATCCCCCAAGCCACCGCTGTTGCCGACTGTGCCGCCGCACGGGAAGATTATTATCGGGAAACCGGCAAATACGTTCCGGTAATTGCCGATGGTGGTTTAATCACGGGTGGCGATATCTGCAAGTGCATTGCCTGCGGTGCTGATGGCGTAATGATCGGTTCTCCCTTTGCCAGAGCTAAAGAAGCGCCAGGAAGGGGTTATCACTGGGGAATGGCTACTCCCAGCCCGGTTTTGCCTCGCGGTACTCGCATTCGGGTCGGCACTACTGGCACTCTCGAACAAATTCTGCGGGGCCCAGCCGGACTTGATGATGGTACTCACAACTTGTTAGGAGCTTTACAAACGAGTATGGGTACTCTAGGAGCTAAAAATATCAAAGAAATGCAGCAAGTTGAAGTAGTAATTGCTCCTTCTTTGTTAACCGAAGGAAAGGTTTATCAAAAAGCCCAACAATTGGGTATGGGTAAGTAATATTACTTAACAAATTTCTTTCGGAAAATTTCCAGAACAAATTACTGATTTACTGGAAAAAGCAAATCAGTCGCATACAATAGAAATAGCGGAGACGCATGTTTCCGTTCACTCCTCACACCACACTCCGCCCGGACTTATGTTCGGGCGGTTCCTTATTTGCCAGATCCTATCAAATTACTTTCAGTTATAGTTAAAAAAAGTTTATCCCTGAGCGAGTATCTACCTCTGGTTTGAAATCAAATCCGGATACGAGACGCTCTATTTCGATTCGGCTTCTTTTGGTTGCAGCACCGAGCATTTTTGAACGAACGAGGATGCTAATCGCGATCGCGATCGCAAAGGGTATCTCAATCCTCTCCCTAGAGATAGATTCTTAATTACTCCCTTAAATCTAAAAAAATGTCTATGCTTTCGGGCGAAATAACATCTGTTTTGGTTATGGTAGAATTCCGAAGGAAATAAAGACAATATTAAACAAGGAATAGAAGGAATGTCAGCAGCCGTAGAAGTTACAGACAATTCTTTTAAGCAAGATGTACTCGAGAGCGAACTCCCCGTTTTAGTAGATTTTTGGGCTCCCTGGTGTGGCCCATGCCGCATGGTCGCTCCTGTAGTAGACGAAATTGCCCAACAATACGAAGGTCAGGTCAAGGTTGTCAAACTGAACACCGATGAAAATCCCAATGTCGCCAGTCAGTATGGAATTCGGAGCATTCCGACACTGATGATTTTTAAAGGCGGTCAGAGAGTGGATATGGTAGTCGGTGCAGTTCCCAAAACCACGCTGGCAAATACCTTAGAAAAATATCTCTAACCACGGTCAAGTACCAGCCAATTCAAACTCCATAACTTTTGGGCGACTGTTATAGCCGCTCCATTTTTTCTTATATTTATGTTCCTGGTAGAGTGGGTTCAGTTGATGCGGTGAAGTCCCCACTCTGCTTTTGCTGTTAAGCACGATCGTTCTAAACCAAGCAAGGCATTTGCCGATCGGGAAGGGAGAAGAAAAAAAGGAAGGGTACAATTCACTTAAACACTGCCGCATTTACTATTTTGGCAGCGGTGCAGCGGCTTGAGGACGGGGGGAAGTCTGGGATGCTCGAGCAAGTGAATTGGCCGGGAAATTCTCGCTCGTCTTCAGAAATGTCCCCCACCGAAATTAGTAACCCTGTTAACCCACATCTAATAGAACCATTGCCGGTGAATCCATTAAACTTGCGTATTTAGCGATCGCCAGAATCAATTGATTCTCGAATCTAGCTAAAATAGGATACCCGCCAGTGCGAGAAAAATTATATGACAATAACACCCTCGTTCAACGCACATCAGTCTCTTCCGGCAGACTTGGTGGAGTTAATCGAGCGGCTGCCAACACTACAACACAAAAAATGGATTGAGCAGTCACTAACTACTCTCCTGCGAATAGCTGGGAGTGACATCGAGCGCTTGGACTGGAAAATTATGACTGCTTCTTTACAAGACCTAGAAAGAGGATTTCAGACATTTTATCCATACAGGCACGTTCGCAAAGTCACTATTTTTGGTTCCGCTCGTCTCTCATCCGACACGCCAGAGTATCGGATAGCAGTTGACTTTGCTCGTCGCGTCACCCAATTGGGATTCATGCTCATGACAGGCGGAGGCGGCGGTATCATGCAAGCTGGAAACGAAGGCGCTGGACATGAAAAATCTTTCGGCCTAAATATTAGACTTCCCTTTGAACAAGAAGCCAACCCATTTATTGCAGGCGATCCCAAACTGATCCATTTTAAATACTTCTTCACTCGCAAACTATTTCTCTTAAAAGAAAGCGATGCAGTAGGTTTATTTCCTGGTGGCTTTGGCACGCAAGACGAAGCTTTTGAGTGCTTAACTCTTTGTCAAACAGGTAAATATGGGCCAGTTCCCTTGATTTTGATCGATCGACCGGGTGGCGACTACTGGAACGATTGGGACGCTTATATTAGCAAGCATTTGGTAACGCGCGGTTTAATCAATCCAGAAGACCGAAGCGTTTATACGATTACGGACAACTTGGACGTAGCCTGCGAAGCCATTACCAGTTTTTATCGCGTCTACCATTCCAGTCGCTATGTGGCTGACCAGTTCGTGATTCGCCTCAACTCCGAATTAAAAGATGAGGATGTCGAGCGCCTAAATGATGAATTTGCTGATATTTTAGTTAAAGGGCGGATTGAGAAAAGTAAAGCTTTTCCGCAAGAAGCTGGGGATGAAACATTTGATTTACCTCGCCTTGCTTTGTACTTCAATCAAAGGGACTTCGGGCGACTATACCAACTAATTGCGGCCATTAATCGATTGGGTACTCCTTCTCCTGAGTTGGCCGAACATCCAGAACGAAAATAATGTTCTTTTTCTCAGTTACTAATTATTAAAAGTAGTTGAGGTAAGGAAAAAAAAATTAACAATCTGTATCCAACAGATTTTTTGTCACAAAAAGTAGGGATGGTAATTTCCACCCTACTTTTTGTGACGAAAGTTAGATAGAAAACAAGAGTTTGTTTGGCTATGCCGCCATTGCTCGGTCTAAGGGAAAAGAGTTTTTACGTAACTAATCCAACTTAATACTTACGCAAAACTACATAGCTTAGTTAAAAATTGAACCTTATATTCCGCAATCCTAACCAAGACAATCGGCTATAAAGTTTGGCAGATTTATAGTAACAGGCCGTAAAATGGCACTCTAGATAGATGCGGAGTGCCAGCGTCTTTCTCCCTGTTCCCTAGAGTTTTCAATTTATGGCTAACAAACACCAAATTAAGTTTCCTATCTGGCAATATCTTAACCAGCCCTTATTTAGTTCTACAACTAAACTCGTACTCAATCCCAGTCGCTTTTGGTTTCTCTACAGAGTACAACTCTTAGAACGCTGCTTGAATAAAGCCTATTCTTCAGAAGACTATCGTCGCTAATTCTCTAAAGAAGGAGAAAAGCTATAAAGCTTTTTAAGCAAAAAATAAAAGTAGAATCCTTCTGAATGGCTAAAAGATTGAAAAACAGCATGGTTTCTACTTTTATTGGTCGATCTAGGCTTATTTAGCCCTATCTATGAATTAGCTCTTTTTCAAAAGACAAATTTTTTAAGTTTTAATTTAATATAAATTCACTTTAGCAGCGTCACTATAACAACTGCCAAGGCAATCAGGACGAGATAAATTGCTCAAAACCCAAGTTTTTCTGGCTTTTCCCTTCTGCCTTTGGCGATAATTTTCCCCCTGCCCCCTACCCCCCGACTAGTTCGATCGCTAATTTTGCTCGGGCTAACTACTCAGGACGAGATTATCCCGATGGACAACTGTTTCTGCGCCGACATAGCCCAAAATGGCAGGAATATCGATCGATTGATGGCCTATAATCTTTGCTAATTCGCTGCTGCTATAGTTAACAATTCCCCTAGCGATTTCTTTACCGTTGGCATCGCAGATTTGTACGGCATCGCTAGCCTGAAATTGGCCTTGCACTTTCGTGATGCCAGCAGCTAAGAGAGATTTTCCGGCTTGCGCGATCGCCCTGACAGCACCGTTGTCTAAGTAAAGCTGACCGACTGTTACCATTCCGTGGGCGATCCAACGTTTGCGGGCATTAGTGGGATTTGATTCTGGTTCAAAATGGGTGCCTAGAGGTTCTCCTTGTAAGATTTTTTGAATGTTGCGGGGAGAACGACCGTCTGTAATCACGGTACGCACGCCAGCGGCGGTGGCAATTCGGGCGGCGGCTATTTTGGTCACCATTCCGCCCGTTCCCCATTGAGTACCTTGTTCGCCAGTTTGAATTTGCAGTTCTTCTAGTTCGTTAATTTTGCTTACCAGGTTAATCGGTTGGGCGTTTGGATTGCTGCGAGGATCGGCGGAGTACAAGCGATCGACATCTGTGAGTAAAAATAGCCAATCTGCCTCTAACAAGCTGGCGACTCTGGCAGATAGGGTATCGTTATCGCCAAATTTCAATTCTTCGATCGCCACCGTGTCATTTTCATTCACCACCGGGATCGCCCCTAACCGCAGCAATTCTTGGAAGGTATTGTAAGCATTCACGTAGCGACTGCGCTGCACTAAATCACTACGGGTAAGCAGTACTTGCGCGATCGGCTGTTGCAGGGAAGTAAACAAATCATCGTAAATTCGCATCAAGCGTCCCTGTCCTACTGCCGCCACCGCTTGCTTGAGCGCCATTGTACGGGGTCTTTCCGTTAAACCCAAGCGGACGCAACCAACACCAACGGCACCAGATGATACCAGTACTACTCGATTTCCTTCTCTGCGAAGGTCGCTGAGAGTTTCTACTAAAGCGGCTACCGTGGAAAGGGCAAGGTTTCCCGTAGATGGATTAGTTAGGCTGGATGTGCCTATTTTAACAACTAAAGTTTGAGACATCAGAATTTTCGATTTTGGATTTTAGATTTTAGATTTTTCTAAAATCTATAGCAACCGCTCTCGTCGCTTAAGTCATTCTTAATTCCACCAAACCTTGATTCTATTCCCTTCTTCCCCTAGCCCCTAGCCCCTAGCTATAAAATTTAAAAAGCGCCAGTTCTGTTGAAGTGAGAACTGACGCTTTTCCAAGTATTCACAGAGATTTATGGTTAGGGTCTTTATATTAGCTGACCCCATTTGAACCATTTTCATGATCGCAGCATTTTCCGGAAAACCAAAAATTCATAATAATTTCTTTATGTTTCCCTTTATAAGGATTCATCATGAATCTTTAAGTTTTGTTGCTTGGCGGGTAGGGTAGCCCCCAGCGCTTGCGAGAGCCAAACTTCCAGGTTGCGAACCGAATAAGGCTCCCAGGTAGAGGAGGGTTTGACGATCGGCTCTACTAAAATGGTGAACATACCCAGGCGGTTGCCTGCCAGCACGTCAGTAAACAAACGATCGCCCACCATCGCCACCCGTTCTACGGGCAGGTTCATTTGAGTAACAGCCTGCCTTAACTTGCGGCGAGAAGGCTTAGAGGCACCAAATAAGTAAGGTAAATTCAAAGAGCGGGCAATATTGCCGATGCGATTTTCGCTCAGATTATTGCTAACCAACCAGATCTTCGACACTGGTCGGACTTGTTCAACCCAGAACATCAATTCCTCAGAAACTTGTTGTAGTTTCATCGGTACTAGGGTTTCATCAACATCCAACACTAGACCTTGGAGTTGATATTTTTCGAGTATTTCAGGTGTCAGACTCAAAATTGAGCCATCGATAACTAAATCCGGTTGTAAAAGAGCGCCCCAAGACATAAAGTGGTTGTTAAGTTAAGTAAATAGAGATATTTGATAGGACTTACGCGATCGGGAATCGAAATAAAAAGCCAAAAGCTTGATGTTTAGATAGCTTTTCTATTTTCACCCGCTCACCCCCTCATCTTTTTTTGCGTAAGTCCCGGATCGCTTAATTATTGGAAGCGGCTTGGCGGCGGGCTGCCCTTTGTCTGCGAATAGCCGCTACAGCTGTTTCGTGTTCTGCTAAAGTGCGGCTGAATACGTGGCTGCCATCGTAACGAGCCACGAAGAAGAGATATTCGGTATTTTCGGGGTTAAGAGTTGCTTTTAAGCTGGCGACTCCCGGACTGGCGATCGGAGTTGGCGGCAAACCGCGATTCAGGTAAGTATTATAAGGAGAAGCAGTTCTGACTTGATTCAAGGTCAGAGGTTGGTCGGGAGTTTGCTGAATATTCAATCCGTATTCCACTGTCGGATCGGATTCCAGCCTCATTCCCTGTCTCAATCGACTGACGAACACGCCTGCAATGCGAGGTCGTTCGGCTGGGATGACGGCTTCTTTTTCCACAATGCTGGATAAAGCAACCCACTCAAGCAGGCTAAACTGACTTCTGGGCGTTTGTTGTTGGTAAACGGGTAGGGCGACTTCTTCAAACCGTTTGAGCATTTGGTTGACGATCGCTTGTGGCGCGATCGCACCAGCCGCTACTTGATAAGTATCGGGATACAAAAACCCTTCTAGGTGAGGTAAATTGCTGGGTAACCAAGGAAAGCGATCGCGGGGAATTTGACTAGCCGCCGCCAAAAAGTCTTCTGCCTTAAAAAACCCTTGAGACTCGAAGTAAGAAGCCATTTGCTTTAAAGACCATCCCTCCGGGATTGTAAAGCTATGTTGTACCTCATTACCTTTAGTAATTTCCTCTGCGATCTCCGGTAAAGACTGAGCGGGTGATAACTGGTAAGTACCCGCCTTAAACCCAGGCTTGTCTTGGATTGACAACCAACGCGCCCACAGATTCCAAGCTTGAGATGAGCGAATCAAACCTGCTGACTCCAGATCCAAACCAATCTGAGTACTGGAAGTTCCTGGTGGAATGCGGATTTGCACTTTTTTCTCCGGATCGGATGAGGATGCGGCATTAGCAGGTGACATCGGTGGTGCAGAAGCCCAACTCCACCAAGCCCAGCCTTGCCAAGCAGAAATTGCTAGCGTAGCTGGTAGTAAGACAAGATAAAACAACGTTTTGGACAGGCGTTGCATAATTGAGTACTTCAAAAGCTGGATTTTCTTGGATAATGTGACGCACCTGGAACTTTTCCACCCCCGCGAAGGATGGATTTGATTAACAGCAAAGCCTTTGTCAGCGCCTCGTAATGTCTACGCTTGGTACTGATGAGTTGACAAAGTTCGTGCAAGGCTAATAGGGCAAGCTGTGCAAGTGTAGCGGAATTCTACTATACCCGGAAAACTTCCCAGTTTGAAATCGCCAAGTTCGGGACAACCATAGCTTCGATTTTCCTTGAATTTCCTGTTTCACCGTTCGTCGTTCATCGTTCATTGCGTTGTTTTTCAATGCAATGAACTATGAACTGGGAACCATGAATGATGAACCTTATTCTAGTTCGTCAAATAATTGCTCCTCTAACAGAGGCTGTACCTTTTGAAACTCTTCGGGCGAGAGCAATTCGGGTTTGCCTTGTTGGTTGATTCGACCAAAGAAAAGCAAGGGGTCAAGGGGAGTATAAATGGCGTATTCCTGTTCTTCGTAGTAGAAGTTAGCGAGTAATTGTAACTCCTCTGGCTCTAACTGCGTTGCTTCGTCGTCGATTTCGAGAGTGAGTATTTCATCCTCGTTAACTGGGGGCAGTTCGCCGGCGACCGTCAGGGCAAATGCGGTACGCTTGAGGGTGAGGTCTTGCTCTGCCAGGACTGCTTGAGCGATCGGAAAAATTTTGTCGATCGTCTCGTCGTCTTCCACTAGCATGGCTTCGTCTTCGGAATCTTCTTCCCAAGCAAAGATCTCGATCGGCGAGTCAACTGGTAATAGCAGAATGTACTCTTTACCTTCTACTTCTACTGACTGCTCGATATAACAAGCTAACTGTCGCCCTGTGTCATCCGTCAGGATCACTGGTTCGTCCTGAGAATAGCCGTTTTGTTTTGATTTAGACATGGTTAGGCTCCAAGCAAGAGTGATGCTGTGCGCGTTTGGGACGCTCGTCCAACCATTGTTGCAAAATAATGGCCGCAGCAATCCGATCGATTACACTTTTATCGCGAGATGGGGATTTTTTTTCGGCTTTTAACATTTCTTCGGCTTGAAATGAAGTTAATCGCTCATCAACATACTCTAATGGCAGTTGTAATGCTTTCGCCGCCCGTTGAGCAAATTTCTGTACTTGCTTGGCTTGAAAGCCTAAGGTGCCGTTCATCGAGTAGGGTAAGCCAACTACCAGAACTTGCGCTTCTCTTTCCTTGACAATTTGTTGTAATCGTGCTATATCTTCTGCAAAAGATTGGCGCTCAATGGTAGTTAAACCCGTAGCGATCAAACCAGTGCGATCGCATCCTGCCACTCCGATGCGTTTGCGTCCCACATCTAAGCTGATGGCGCAGACGGGAGCGGGAGAGCGAGTTTCTTGACTTTCAGCCATTGACAATTTTGGCATTAAATTCCGATTTACCTTTTTAGCTAACTCATCCTAGCAAGAAGGTTGCTCTTGCTGATTGTCGCCACTATCCGGTTGAGCGGAATTTGCCGATGAGTCGTTGCGGGAAACTTTAAAAGCTGTTCCGTTCGATGTTTCTGGGATAGACTCCGCTCTGGCGGGTGGTGGCGTACAGACGCCAGAACTCAGATCGGTGCTGGCAGAGTCTGGAGTAGCTAACTGCTTCGATCGCAGCCAAGACATCCTTCCCGGTACTGGTTGGCGATTGCGCTGCAAATTTTGCAGCATTTCGGATAATGCTAAACCTTCTAAGACTTGCTTGGATTCGCGAAGTTTATGCCAGACGGAACGAGACATCAGCAAGGTATGTTCCACCCGTTCGGCACCTATTTGTTCTAGATATTCTTCTCTTTCCGGTTGGTAGTCAGCAGAAGCAATGTGCAAAGATTGGGTAGGGAAATCTTGGGCAATCCGAGCCATTTGAGCTAGTAATTCCGGATACAACCAAGTATAGGCAGGGTGAACGGTTAACTGAGCGGTGTGGGGAACGGCTCCGTTGCGACTCAGTTGCAATTGAAAATAACCGATCGCGGCTTTGCGCTGAGTTTCAAACACGTAGCCGCTTACCACTTCCGTTTGGTTAAACCACTGTTTTACCCCTTCAATTAACGCTCCGAAAAAGCTGGTTTTAAAATCTTGGACGTGGCGATCGAAAACTTGCCTTACCAGCGGAGGCATTGCTGCGGTATCTAATTGATATAGCAAATTGGCATCTGCATTGCTAACTGGCAACAAATTAGGCAGATCGGGTTCTCTTTCTTGCAATTCTTGCAGCACTGCCGGGGAAATCGCCCAATAAGTCATCTGCGCTAAGGGCTGAAATCCGTTTTGCCGATATAAAGCCAAAGTTGCTTTGTTGTGAATATTAACTTCCAGCAACCAAGTGCGTGCTTCCCAAATCGTTTCAAAACAGTAGCGCAAAAGTTGAGAGCCGATCCAGTGAGTACTTGCTTTCGGGTCTACCACCACCTGCTCAACTTGCCACGTACTGCGAGTCCGATTAAATGGAGAGACTTTAATCATACCCCGAACTTGTCGATCCTGCTGAGCGACATGGACGCAGAAATCGTACTGGAATGGGTTAGGAAACCAGCTTAACAATTTCATCAACCAGTACGATCGAGTGATTTTTTCTAACTGCTGTTTGTCTTCAGGGGAGCAGCTGTGGTTTTCTGCCTCACACGCCTCTAAAAACATTCGATCGAGCGCTTCCATGTCCCGATATTGCACCGGGCGGATCGCAATTTTTGGCTCTTGGGGAGGAAATGCAGTCATGTTGAATGAGGACTGGTGGGGTTACCAGTTTCAGTGTAACATTCGAGTTGTCAGGCAAGTTTTATTTATTGTGAACGGATGCTTGTATAATACTCTTCAAAATTTGAGCAGTATCGTTTAAACGTTCGAGAGCCTGATTACTATCTTGGAGAGAAGCCACGGTTTGCACGGAAGCCTCCGTCAACTGAGAAATCACCACGCTAATCTGCCGCGCCCCCTCAAACTGATCCTCCATACTGTGACTGACCATCTCAAATTGCGGTGTCAGACTCTGCACTTGTTCGATTACTTGGGCGATTTGCTGGCTGATGTGGCTGACTAACTCGATGTGATGCTGAACTTGATGGCTGAACTTATCAACTTCCATCACCCCTTTGTAAACTGAGGATTGAATTTCTTTAACCATTTGCTCGATTTCTTGGGAGGCGGCGGCGGAGTTATCTGCCAAACGTCGGACTTCTTGGGCGACAATCGCAAAACCTGCCCCATATTCTCCGGCTTTTTCTGCTTCGATGGCGGCGTTGAGAGAGATTAAGTTAATGCGATCGGCAACTTCTGTAATGCGGTTAACGGCGCTGGTGATATTGTTGGCTTTTTCATTCATCACCCGCAGTCGAGTGGCGATCGTGTGGCTGCCTTCGGCTAACTGAGTCATGGCGCTAGCAATTTGGGTCAGACTTTGCTGGGAACTACTGGTGGCAATGGCGGTAGCGGTGGCTTTTTGGGCGACATCCTCCATTGTCTTGGCTAATTGTCCGGCAGTGTTGGCAATGGCGGTGGCGGTAGCGTTGGCTTCTTTGGTGGAATTGGCTTGTTGGAGGGCGCTGGCTTCGAGTTGTTTTCCCGCATCGGCGATTTGGCTGGTGGAGGTGGTGACTTGCAGGCTGACTTGATTGGCTTGGTCGATGACAGAATTGAGTTGGGAAAAAGAGGTTTTCAGTTGCGTGGCCATTTGGTTGAAGGAGTTGGCCAACCGAGCGAGTTCGACGATCTGACTGGATTTCACTTGTTGGTCGAAGTTGCCATCGGCCATTTGTTCGGAGGCTTGGGCGATTCGCATGATCGGGCGGGTAATCAATTGGGCGGTAATGACGGCGATCGCGATCGCTACCAATAAACCCAATACGCACAGCCAAATTGTAATGCGGTTATTGGCATTAATTTGTTCTAAAAAGTCAGATTCGGGAAAAATCAGCACGATCAGCCAATCTAAGCCTTTATCATCTTTAAAGGGAGTAACTTGCACGAATTGCCGTTCCCCATTCAGGAAAAACTCTAGTTGTTGATCGCTTTGAATTTGGTTTAAGTTAGGGAAGCGATCGCGTAAAAACTCTCCCGTAGCTTTCACCAAAGGATTATTGCTTTCTTCTGCCTTCAAGCGTTTCGTCTCTTCACCACTACCTGTCGTGATCGGTTCTTTCGTCGAACTGGCGACTAACACTCCGGAGCGTTCCATGATAAATGTTTGGCCGGATTTACCGATTTTTAAAGTTTTTAGGAAGTTGCTGAGTTCTCTAGGTAAATAAAGATCGACTGCACAGACTCCAATTAAAGAATTATCAGTTTTATTATAGATAGGAGCGCTGGCAGTAATGGTAGGAATTAATAAGGAAAAGTCTAGATAAATTTCACTCCAGGTAACTTTTCCTGCTGTCACTGCTGCCTTGTACCAGGGGCGTTTCCGCGCATCGTACACGCTGGTTTCTATTTCTTTTAAAGAAGTACGGTTGCCATCGCTGTCCATATTGTAGTTGTGGTATCGAAAGTTAGTAGAAGCATTGGTAATTTTGGTGTACAATCTTCCACGATTGGTAGAATCTATTTCCACACCAAATGCTTCCCCACCTTTTTGACTGCCACAATAGACATAGCTAGTGGATGGAAATAACTTTAGTTGTTCTGAAAAGCGTTGTTCTCCTTTGCCGTTAATAATATCAATTTCACCCCTACCTACGGCATTGGCATTCAGTTGAACAATTGTTGGAGGTATTTGGACGTTACTTTTTACTTGATCGTCGATTCTCATGCTCAATTCACTACGCAATTGAGCAGCAATATCGTTTATTGCTTTTTGTCCGTTCTTAAAAGAAAGATATCCAATTAGCCCTACTACTGCTGTTGTTTGTAATACAAACGGAACGATCAGGACAACGCGGAGTGGATTTTTACCTGAGAATTTGGTATTTAAGGGATTTTTAGTAGCTGACATATTGGTAAATTTGTATTGTCTAGAATGAAAAGCCCAGTCTGAGTATTCCTACCAACAGAGGTTCTCGATTATCTTCCGGGTTAGTGATGAGAAATACCCCAGGAGTAATTGAGACGTAATCATTAACTTGGTAAGTATAAAATGCTTCAACAAACCAAGCGGTTTCATCATCCTCTAGCCCTCCTTCAACGCGGTAAGCTTGGGGGGGATTGCCGACAGTCAGGACTCCCAAGTTGCCTTCCTTGAATAAGTCTGGGAACGCCAAACTGAGTTTCCAGTTCAAGATATCGGCAGTATCTCCATCGCGAGTTCCCCCACGTGCTGTAGCTCTTGTATAAATACCCCAGCCCTCTAGGTTTAACGATCGGGTAATTCGCCAAGTTCCCACAATACCAAAGTTATCCGTGGATGTAGCATTGCCCTGGAAGGGATCGTCAGCTAAAGCACTTCCTACTCCACCGGAAACAAAGCCCGTATCTTTCCCTGGAAAATAATTATGAGTGTAAACTAAACCGATCGCAGTGTCGTTACTCGGTTTGTAAGTAAGTTGACTACCCGCTACATATTGACCGTTGAAAAACCCGGAATCCTCATTAGGGCTACCAGAATTACCCGCCGAATAATATAAAGCGAGATTTAATTGTTTGGTGAAATCGTGGGAAATGCCCGCTCCCGCACCAAAACTAGTGTAATAAATCGGAGCATAGGCTCCAAAACCTGAATTAGCACCTGTAACTGCGCTATTGGTAAACGGAGCGAGCGGGTCAGCCACATCATCTAAATTCATGTTGTGTGCGGTCAACCAAACCATCGTACTGTTGCCAATGGGGAAACGATATTCCAGTTTGTTAAGCCTGACATCATTGCTGGAATTGCTACCGAAAGTATTTAAGTTGGTTATGTTGCTACCGCCGCGAGCATCGAATAAGTTGCCTGACTGAAGGCGAATTCGCAGTCGGTCTCTGCCAGTGAAACTGGTGAGGAAGCTTTGACGCACTCGATAGCCAAAGGCAACTTGTTCGTCTAAATCGTCTCCCGTGGCGGCATTTTCCTCACCAAATACGCCAGCCGCTGCAAACACTATTTCCGCGCTGTATTTGGTTGTGGTAGAAAACTGAGTGCTTTCGAGCATTGTTACCCGCCTTTCCAACTGGTCTACTCGATTCCTTAAGGTGGTAAGTTCGGTTTGAAACTCTTCGGTTAACCGCCGCAGCGTTTCGATATCTCCAAGCAAGGAGGGGTTTTTATTATCAGTATTAGTAGCGGCAATTAAACTTTCTATTTGCTGCAAACAAGCGTTTAAACCAGCAGCAAATTCATATCGAGTGAGGGCGCGATTTCCTCGGAAGGTGCGGTCGGGATAACCTTCAATACAGCCGTAGCGTTCTACTAAACTTTGCAACGCCTGGTAAGCCCAATCTTCTGGGGAAACATCCCGCAATTGAGAAACGCCGGTCACTTGATTCATAGGGTCGCTTTCTTGAGTCCCTACTTCGCGATCGAGAGCGGTGGGATTGAGTGAGGGAATGTTACTTTCAACAACAGATTCCTCCGCAACTAAAATCTCGGTATGCGATCGATCGATGGTAGAGAGATTGGCTTGATTTTCTGCTACTGCTAATTCTGGCCTACTGATGTTAGCAATGAGTAATGTGTTAACCAAGCTGAATAAGCCAAGTTTTAAAGACTTTTCAAAAGATTGATTCATTGAATTAATCCCGCTATTATTTCTTAGTATGATAGTATGATAACTATGTAATCATTACCGAGTTTTCAATTTAATTAGTCAGAAAACTTAGTAAAAGCTTTTCTGTTTATATAGCAATCCTAAATGAATTGCGAACAACTAGACCCCTCCCAACCCTCCCCTTAACAAGGGGAGGGCTAGAGTGGGATTCATTATTCAAATAAGATGGCTATAGTTTTCCAATCGTTAGGCGCGTTTTGGTATTAATTTGCTCGAGCGAATCATCTTCCCTCAAAAGAACCGCTGTATTCAGTAAATTAAAAGTGTGATGAATACACCAATATATACGAAAAAAAGGTGCTGATTCGGTTAGCAACTGGAATCGGCAACCGCTTTGCCCTATTTTTGCAAATTTTTGATTTCGAGCTAAATTAAACATTTCCAGAAATTTAAGAGCCTTACTTGGAATCTTTGTAGAAACATTGTATTGCAATCTGTCTAATTTTTTGGAGATGCCTAATAATTATTTATTTTTGACAGCGATCGACTCAGCTTTAGCATTAATTTTTTTTAACAATTCAGTATGTAGTTTATTTGGCTCATCGTTAAGGTTTAAAAGACCAACACTAATTGGTGGTCTATTTCCCGGTAAATCTACCCAACGATACCAAGTGTAACCTACAAGACCGGGATGAGTTAAGGCTTTTTTCAGAGACTCTTCACCATTGCGAATCATGCGTTCTGTGAGAGGAATACCGCTTGCTGGTTCATTTGGCAAAGGACGTTGAGAAAAAACTTGATGTCCCCAACTAAATTCACCATTCAAAATAGGTAATTGCGTACCCTGGTAGTAAATGTCTATGCGATCGTACATGGTAAAGCGATAATTATTAGCTGAAACGACATCAACCCAAGGACGCTTCATTGCCGCAAATATAGCTTGACCGGGAGGTTCGCCAAACCGACATCCTAAAATTAAATGATTGGTATCGTAGCGGCGAATTGCTGCTGATGTTTCTTGAAAATATCGACGGGCAACTTCTTCTGAAAAGGCTGCTTCATCTGCTAAATAGCTTTCCGAAACGATCGCCTTTTTTTCATTAGTCCACTGCTTGACTGTTTCTTTGGAAGTAATTGCTACTTGCCAATCTCTAGCTAGTTGTTCTATACTATTGCCGTGTCTTTTTAAAACAAAATCCCACACGGCTTGGTATCCAGGTCGCGTTTCTTCAAGACTCAAGAATATTTGCAGCAATGATAATTTAGCTTCTGAAGTAAGCAAAAAACTAGAATTTACCTGTCTATCTGGGGTTCGCGCTTGCGCCCAGTTTAGTTCATTGTCGGTGAAATATCCCACTAACTGCTTACTTTCTGCTATGGGTGGGACTATATTTTTTGCTTTAATATCAATTTCTTTTAACCATTCTGGATCGAAAACGTCAGGAAGAAATATATAATCGTTCTTGATTACCGGAGTAACTTTTGCAAAATCAAGTATCGCGGTGTATGGCATTCCCCGATCCCAAAGTTGCGGAGATGTCCATCCGCCAAGAGCATTGAAATTCCAATCTTGCAGTCGCTGCAATGCTGTTTCTCGGAACGTCGCAGGATCTCCACCATATTTGTTCTTGACAAAAAGAGAATAAATTAAGGGATATTCGGGGTTGACGGAGGTGACTCCTTTGTAAAAAAATGGTTTTCCATCGGGATCGATAAACCACCAGCGCCCTTGAGTGGATTTTCCTACGCGGAAAAAACCTTCTTGTCCTACTACTGTTGTTGCATTGATGCGTACTTGCTCTAAAGGATGAGGGGAACTGCCAATTACTATATTTACCAGGGGAGGTAAAAGCGAAATCGCGATCGCAGTTAACAAAGCAACTACGAAAGTTGCGAGTAAATGATATCTTTTACTAATACGCCATCCTAATTTAGGCATTTATTTGATTTTTACTGCTAATTTTAATCCACAATATACCAAATTTTCCTTTTGACTGTTCGGACAATATTTAAAGAAATAATTAAACTTATTAATAGTATTATTGAACGCCAATTTGAGTAGCTAGAAAAAATATAAATCAATACTGCTGTCGCCAAGGCTCTATCGGTGAATTACATCAGACGCTCGCGAAACAAATCAAATTTAAAAAAACCGGATATTTTACCTGATTAACCAAAGTTTAAAAAAGTTGTAAGAAATACTTTTAAGGAATTGGGTTATTAGCATTCAATACCCACAAAACCGTTATCGCATAACACTCTCAACCCCTAAATAGCGATAGACTAACGATTATAACTAGGATAATCCATCAGGAGAACACTTGAATGTTGTCAGCTTACCGCCAACAAATTGAAGAACGGGCAAAATTGGGCATTCCGCCGCTACCTTTAAATGCACAGCAGACATCGGAATTGTGCGAACTGCTGAAAAATCCGCCATCGGGGGAAGAAGAGACATTGTTGGATTTGCTGACAAATCGCGTTCCTCCGGGAGTGGATGCTGCTGCTTACGTGAAAGCAGGATTTCTTACTGCTGTTGCTAAGGGCGAAATTTCTTGTCCCTTAATTACTCCCCAATCAGCAGTTTACCTGTTGGGTACGATGTTGGGTGGGTACAATGTGCAATCATTGGTAGATTTGCTCAAGTCTCACGATAGCTTAATTGCAGGGGCAGCAGCCACGGCTTTAAGTAAAACATTGTTGGTGTTTGATGCGTTCAACGATGTCTTGCATTTGTCCGATGTCAATCCCTACGCCAAGCAGGTGGTGGATGCTTGGGCGAATGCAGCTTGGTTTATTGGGCGTCCCAAATTGCCGAAAGAGATTACTGTAACGGTGTTCAAGGTTCCCGGCGAAACGAATACCGACGATCTATCGCCCGCACCTCATGCTACCACGCGCCCGGATATTCCGTTGCACGCGACTGTAATGTTGGAATCGCGGATGCCGGGAGCGTTGCAAACTATTGCACAATTGAAGGAAAAAGGGCATCCTGTCGCTTATGTGGGGGATGTTGTCGGGACTGGTTCTTCGCGCAAGTCGGCGATCAATTCGGTGTTGTGGCATATTGGGGATGATATTCCTCATGTTCCCAATAAGCGAAATGGGGGATATATTTTAGGAAGTGCGATCGCTCCTATCTTCTTCAATACTGCCGAAGATTCCGGTGCATTGCCGATCGAATGCGATGTCACCAAAATGGAAACCGGAATGGTAATTACCATTCATCCCTACAAAGGTGAAATTGTCAACGAAGCAGGCGAAATTATCTCCAATTTTACCCTCAAACCAGATACAATTCTCGACGAAGTAAGAGCAGGCGGACGCATTCCTCTATTAATTGGACGCACTCTCACCGATAAAACTCGCGCCGCATTAGGATTAGAAGCAAGTACCGTTTTCACCCGTCCAAAACAACCAGAAGATACTGGCAAAGGCTACACTTTAGCACAGAAAATGGTCGGCAAAGCTTGCGGATTACCAGGCGTTCGTCCCGGTACATCTTGCGAACCAATCATGACAACAGTTGGTTCCCAGGATACCACAGGCCCGATGACTAGAGATGAATTAAAAGAACTCGCTTGTTTGGGATTCAGTGCAGATTTAGTCATGCAAAGTTTCTGCCACACAGCAGCATATCCCAAACCAGTTGACGTGAAAACGCACAAAGAATTAACCGATTTCATTGCACAGCGCGGCGGCGTTTCATTGCGTCCCGGTGATGGCATTATTCACTCTTGGTTAAACCGAATGTTGTTACCAGATACGGTAGGAACAGGTGGCGATTCTCATACTCGTTTTCCATTAGGAATTTCCTTCCCCGCAGGTTCCGGTTTGGTAGCATTTGCAGCTGCTTTAGGCGTGATGCCTTTGGATATGCCGGAATCAGTTTTAGTGCGATTCAAAGGTGAATTGCAACCGGGTGTAACCCTGCGAGATATCGTCAATGCGATTCCTTATGTCGCAATTCAAAAAGGGTTGCTCACTGTGGAGAAGAAGAATAAGAAAAATGTCTTCTCCGGGCGGATTATGGAGATTGAAGGTTTGCCAGATTTGAAAGTCGAGCAAGCTTTTGAATTGACTGATGCTACAGCCGAACGTTCTTGTGCTGGTTGTACGATTAAACTGAGTGTAGAAACGGTTTCCGAGTATATCCGTTCTAACATTGCGCTATTAAAAAATATGGTAGCGCGTGGTTATCAAGATGCGCGTACTATCATGCGTCGCGTGGCGAAAATGGAGCAATGGTTGGCAAATCCAGTGTTAATGGAAGCTGACGCAGATGCGGAATATGCGGAAATAATCGAAATCGATTTGAACGAAATCAAAGAACCGATTGTTGCCGCACCAAATGACCCGGATAATATTAAATTATTGTCCGAAGTTGCTAACGATCCAGTGCAGGAAGTATTCGTTGGTTCTTGCATGACAAATATCGGTCATTATCGCGCTACTGCGAAAGTTTTGGAAGGCGAAGGTGCGGTGAAAACTCGGTTGTGGATTTGTCCACCAACTCGGATGGATGAACAGCAATTGAAAGAAGAAGGTTACTATGGCATTTTCGGTGCTGCTGGTGCGAGAACGGAAATGCCTGGTTGCAGTCTTTGTATGGGCAATCAAGCGCGAGTTGCTGATGCTACAACGGTGTTTTCAACTTCTACCCGAAATTTCAATAATCGCATGGGTAAAGATGCGCGAGTTTATCTAGGTTCGGCTGAATTAGCAGCAGTTTGTGCGCTGTTGGGAAGGATTCCGACGGTGCAGGAATATCTGGATATTGTGGCGAAGAAAATTCATCCTTTAGCTGGTGATTTGTATCGGTATTTGAATTTCGATCGAATTGCTGGTTTTGAGGATGAAGGAAGGGTGATTGCGTTGGAAGATATGCCTAAGATTGAAGATATTTTGGGTATTCCGGCGGGTGCGTTGAATTAGAATGATGGTAGGGTGGGCTTTTTGCCCACCTTATTTTGAACGAACCGCAGAGGCGCAGAGGACGCAGAGAGAAGAGGGAGAGAATAAAAGGGGTAATGGTAGGGGATTTGGTATTACATGATGAGTTAGCAGGTGAAGCAATGGAATTTTACACAGTGGTACTCAGGCAAAGTGCGGGTTATTGGGTGTCTTTGTGCTTAGAGAATGGATTAGTAGGACAAGGAAGTAATCCAGAAGATTCTATTAGCAAGCTTAAGGAGGCTATAGAGTCTTTTCAAGAGGTTTATGAAACAGGAACAAATGTTTATAGCGCTCCGATTTCTATAGAAGAATTGCATGAGTTTTTGACGGTTGAGGGCGAGGATATTAGTTCAGATATTTATGAATTAAGGAAAGTTTATGCCTAAAAATATACCTTCCCTTAAACCGAGGCAGTTAATCAAGATTTTGGAGAAAAATGGCTGCATATTCTATAGAGAGGGAAAAGGCGATCATTGTTTATATGTTCGTGAATTTGGCGAGATGCAGAGAGTTGTTCCTATTGATATGGGTGCGGGGGAGATGTCACCTGCTTATGTGTTGCGAATTTTTAGGCAATTTGGGTTTACCGATGAGGAGATCGTAAACCTTTTAGGGTGAACGGAATTTACCATTTTTGCCATAGTCTAAATTAGAAGGAGATTAGGTATGAACCAAGGGTCGATCGCAACTCCAAAAAGTCTCTACGATCGCGATTTTTATCTGTGGATTCAAGCTACTGCTCAACAGTTAAAAGAAGGTAAATTTAATGAAATAGATATTCCTAATTTAATAGAAGAAATTGAAAGTATGGGCAGAAGTGAGAAGCGCGAGTTGAAAAGCCGTTTGGTTGTGCTTTTAATGCACTTGTTAAAGTGGCAATATCAGCCGGAAAAACGGAGTGAAAGTTGGCGTAGCACCATCAGCGAACAGCGTATTTGTATTGAAGGATTACTAGAAGATAGTCCCAGTTTGCAACCTCTTATTTCCGAATTGTTTGATGATTGTTATCAAAAAGCACGTTTGAAAGCATCGGAGGAAACAGGAATTAAGTTAAACTTTTTCCCTAAAGAGTCACCTTTTACTTTAGAAGAAACTTTGAAATCTAGTTTGTTGGATTAAGCGAGTCTAATCACACCAACTTGACTCAACAATAATATTGTAGTACATTAGTATTAATCAAACAACTAATCAGACAAAAATGGCTAAAAGTAAAAAGAAAAAAACACAGCCTAAAAAAAGTTTCTCTTATATTGATGGTAGTTATGGAATACCCCGCATTATAGTTAGAGGGGAAAGTCCCGATCCTGGTTATGCAGTAGCTTTTGTCGAAGCTGGAAATGATGGGGAATTGAAATTTTTTAAACCAGATGAAGAGACTGGAGAAGAATATGAAATAAGTAAAAATTATGCGTGGTCAGAATATTACGATCGCCTTTTTGAAGGTGCAATGAGTCACGATATTGTTCCAGCTTTTGAGAAATTGTTAACTAATGACGGCTGGAAAGTTCCCTTCGATTCTAATATGGAAGCTTTTTGGGATTTTCAGGAATGCAAAGAGGATTATATAGATATTGAGGATTTAAAGTTATTGCCTAAAACTCACGATGATTGGTTAGCAAGTTTGGTAGCAGGATGGCGAAAGGAACAATGTTGGTTTGATTACACATTACTCTTGCAATTTGAAGATCCTTATCCTTATCTTGGATATCCCAACTCGGAGATGAGGTTTACTTGCGAAATAAGTCCTCAGAATGAGCTTAGGATTCTTAACTATTGTCTAGACGACTTGGAATCAGAAGAAACAGAAGCAGAAGATATTATTACAATAAAAGAAACTATTCATGATTTTATTGCGATCGCACCTTCGCTGTCCAATAATAATAGTTCTGTATTGCAAATTTTTGCCCAACAAAAACGTCAGCATTCCCAATTTATATCAGATGCGATTAGAGAGGCTTTGGAAAAGATTAAAAATGAAATAGCAGGAAGAGAAGAAAAATATCTCGCTGATATTTATGAATTTATTCAGCAAATTGACGCGGCTGATTAAGCAAGGGAAAACTTAGTTAAAGGATAAGGAACAAATCAATGAGTAGACCGATATCTTTGTTTACTGATTATCGCAGTGGCGAAAACTCACTTACTAACTATTGCGGACTAATTTTTAAAATGCTTTATGAAGAAAATCCTAAAAGTTTTGAAGAAGTATTAGGAGCTTTATTGCCATCAGGTACTAATTTAACGGTAGGGTTAAATTTTTTACAACAGACAAAACAAAGAAAAAGCATTCCTGATTTAGCAATAACTCAAAGGTCGTTTACTATTTTCTTTGAAACTAAGCTAACTAACTGGTTTTATGAAAAGCAAACTTATGAGCATATAAAAGGATTTCAACAAGAAACTCAAGATAAAATTCTGTTCCTGCTATCTAATTTTGAAACTGATGAACCAGAAACGCAGTTTGCGGAGCAAATTAAAAAAGCGTGGGAAGAAGAGCGAGTTATTCTACAACCTATTTCATTTGAAGAATTACTCAAACAATTAAAGAGTGTGCGTTCTTCAGAATCATTTAAAAAAGTAATCGATGAGTTTGAAATTTACTTGGATACAAAGAACGTTTTGCCAAGATGGAAATATTTATTAGAAATTGTTAACTGTGCAGGTTTGTATCACGAAATAGAAGAAAATGTTTATCTGTGCCCAGATACAGGTGGTTCACGCAGTCACAGAAGGGCTAAGTATTTAGCTCCTTATGCAAATAAGAAAGTTACGAAAATATTTGAAGTGAGAGGGGTTGTTTCGATTCAGCAGGAACTAGGGGAAGGAAATGTGAAGTGGAATAATAGCGGGGAAACAGAACAAGTTTTAATTGAGGAAGCAAGGGAAGCTATTCGTCGTTTTGAGTTTAGAATTAATGAAAATAAAACTCTACCGTTGCAGGTGTTTTTGTTGACTAATGGTAAACCTACTTGTTTTGAAAAGACAAGTCCTGGTGGAATGTTTGGTTCAAGGAAATATTTTTGGAATATTGCGCTCGACTGCCAAAATTCTCAGGATTTAGCTAATTTTTTGGATGGTAAGAGTTGGAATGATTTTCAGAATTAGAGCTTAAAGTAAGTTGCGATCGCACATACTAGAATTGGTATACCAGCAGATGTTGGAGTAACTCTATGTCGCTGCAAGAACTCAAAGAAGAAGTTGGCAAGTTGTCTGTCAGCGATCGCCTCGCACTCGTCAGCACCATTATTCAATCTCTGCAAAATACAACAGAGGTGGAAAACTGGCAGTATTTAGTGGCGCGATACGTGCTTGACGCACACGCTACGCGATCGCACCCTTGGCGACGACAGCTTTATATTAAATGCTAACTATGCCCTGGAAAATCAGTTTGTCATCCTTAACCAATGGAATTACTGAGAAGAACGTTTGGTGCGGGGAGATGTTAATCCGTGCGATCGCTAGAATAATGATACGGTAGCAAAAGCCTACCTTAATTCTCTCTAAAATAATGAGGCTGCTACGATGACTTCTTCACTGCCTAAATCAATGGTTTCTCAGCTGACAACTCCTCAACATTTGCCACCTCTGGAAAATGGCGATCGATTAATTCGTCCTGAATTCGAGCGCCGTTACAGCGCTATGCCAGAAATCAGAAAAGCCGAACTAATTGAAGGAGTTGTTTATATGGCATCACCATTACGTTTTAGACCCCATGCCAAACCGCACGGATGCTTAATCACTTGGTTGGGAGTTTATCAAGCTGCAACACCCCAAGTAGAAATGGGAATTGAACCAACAGTACGATTGGATATTGACAACGAACCGCAACCGGATGGGGTATTATTAATCAGTCAAGAAAGTGGCGGTAACTCAACTTTGAGCGAAGATGGATACTTGGAGGGAGCGCCAGAATTGATCGTAGAAATTGCGGCGAGTAGTGCAGCGATCGATCTTGGCGATAAAAAACGTGCCTATCGCCGGAATGGGGTACAGGAATACATTGTTTGGCAGGTATTTGACCAAAAAATTGATTGGTTTAGGTTGCAAGAGGGGGATTATGTTTCGTTAATATCTAATGAGCAAGGGGTGATTTGCTCAGTGGTATTTCCGGGATTGTGGTTAGATGTGGCTGCGATGTTAGAAGGAAATATGCAGCAAGTGTTGGCTATTTTGCAAGCTGGAATTAATTCGGAGGAACATGAAAGTTTTGTCCAGCGATTAAGAGAACGGCAAGGATAAAAAGAGCATCAAGCAGTACTTACGATACAGTTTCATTTCATGCTCTATTCACCTGATATGTTAATAATGCGATCGCATACGGTAACTCTCCACAAAGAAGCGCTAAGATCTAGGTTAAACTAAATGTTCACTATCACAAATAAAAATGCCGATCGCCCCATTTATCAAGCGAAACACCAACCAAATTTTAAATTACGTCATTTTACTAATTTTTAGCATATTATTCCTAAGATTAGCCATCTTTCATTTCCAAATGACTTTTTACCCTTTCCCTCTTGAATATAGGGAAGGAGCGCTTTTACTTAGCACGAATTTGCTCGTCAAAGGTGGTAATCCTTATGATTTAGTTTATCAACCAGAATACACAAATATTTACGGGATCTTTTATCCATTAGTTGTTTACCCATTTGCCAAATTATTTGGCGGTACTATTACCGTTCACCGAGCAGTTTCTTCATTTTTTAATCTAGCATCCTGCTTGGTTTTATTTTGGGTAATGCGCCAGATGAAATTTACATTAATTCTAGCATCTGTAGGAGCCTTAGTTTTCTACTGGCATCTACTTTTAGGCCACAATTTCGTAATTAGACCAGATACATTGGGATTGTTCTTGTTTTTATGTAGTATAGTAATTCCTTGGCGATATCACTTTTCTTATAAAAGTTTAATAGTTAGTTTATTTTTGGGCATATTGGCATTTATAACAAAGCCATACTTTGTCTTATCAATTGCCTACGTAGCAACTTATATTTTTATATTTAAGTCAAAGAAAAAAGCCATTAAATATAGCCTATTATCATTCATCTATTTAGCAGTTACCGTGCTGTTACTTAATTATATTTTTGAAACTTATTTTAACAACACGATTTTTGTATATTTAAATATCAGACTAGCTGGGACTGGATTTGAGTATGCTCTTGGGCAACTAAGTAATTATATAGCTCAGAATTTGGGAATAATGGTAGTATTACTAGCAGTTAAGTTGCTGATTAGCATAGCTTTTATTAAATCTTTTTCCAAAAATAAGGGTATTCAAAGTTTAGGCAAATTCACGAAAGTAAACTTGTTCGATATTAGAAAGCCACTTTTAAGGTTTGATTTTGATTATTTTGCGTTTTGCCTGATATTGTCATTACTTGCTTTTTACTTTAAACTAGGACAATTTACTGGTAGCTGGATGGGATACACCTATCATTTGATTTCGCCTTTTTTGATTATTGTAGGTTTGCGAATATTAAAACAATTACCTCCTAAAGCGTTAGTGGTATGTTTATCGATCATTTCTCTTAATTTACTGTTTGTATTTCCCGAATCAAACCTAACGAATGAAAGTAGTAACCAATGGAAGAAAGTAGTTGCTTTAGTTTCACAGCATCAAAATATTATGAATTCGCCAGCTATTGCGCCTATTCTCACCGAACAAGGTAAGAAAGTTTATGATTCGGGACACTCAGAATATTTTATAGTAGGTTCGGAAGGGCAGATTTTAAATTCACCATTGCCGTGGAATAAGAGAGTAAAGCAAAGACACGAGCAATTTATCCAAGAAGTTGATGAATCTTTAAAAAATCAAAAATACGACCTGCTAATTTTGACACAAAACATTTTACCTTATCCAGAAAAGGTATTAAAAGAATTCTACGAATATCAAGAAACTTTGCCTGTAGATATGCTGGCGAACCAGTGGAAACTAGATGTTTGGAAACCAAAGGCTTCTGGGTGTAAGTAAAAGTAATTTTTTTAAAGGATATTGCAGTACTTAGCATTTACAGTACATAAGAGATTTCATCGACAATTTTCACCCATCCACGACGTATACCGTAAAGCAATCGATCGATTGCATTTATTTCTTCTTCAGAAATGCAGTCTTGTAAGAGTATAGCCATCAATCCATATCTATCGGCAAGGGTAATACGTCCTGAACTACTAGCTTGTGCAAATAGTTCTGCAATTGAGTATTGAAGAGGACAAATTTGAAATCGCATCGTTTATTAGTTGAAATCGCTGCTTTTAATATGAAATGTTTTCCAGCCTAATTTTGTGATTAGGAACTGAAATTTAATGTGATAAATATCTTAATAAATGGGTGATTTAAGTATTTAAAAACAGTGATTTAAATTGGCAATACAAGTGATATAATTAATATTATTATGTGATTTACGTCACAATTAAAGAGAAGATTAAACTGTTAACATATGAAGTTTTTTGAGTTGGTCTGCTAATGTTCGCAACAAACATTTTCGTCGGGTAGGCAGTGCTAGAAAATGCTTTAAAAAGAACAAAAACCTTAGAAATAGGCACTATCCACCCTACAGCCTATAAATTTTTAACGATGAAAGTTAATTGGCATTAATAGAGTGTAATTCTCGATCGAGATTTTCCAGACAACCATTTAGTAAATTGAGTTGAGAGCGTTTGTTAACAAGTTCTGATGGCTCTTCTGGTATTTGAAAATTAATTACTTTGGCGGCTTTTTCTTCATATTGGCGTAGGGGTGATAGAGCTTCATTACTAAAACGAACTAGATAATCTTTGGCAGCATCGGAATAAATTTGAGCAACTCGATCGCGATATGCTTCTCCTGAAGATTGTTGTTTATCTTTGCCTATATTTTTATTCAGAATATAGGCTGCACCACCCAGCACGGCGGCTCCAATCGGACCACCAGCCACCCATCCTAAACCAGTGGCTACTGCTACGGGTGCGGTATCGCTTAAACCTTCTGAACTGGTTGGTTGATTTGGTAAAGTTACTTGTGGGTGAGCAGGAAAAGAAATTGATAATTCTTCAGGTTGAGAATAATTGAAAAACTCACAAGCTTGGCTAATCCATTTTACGATTGCCTGTCGGTGCTTTTCAACTGCTGGTTTGAAAAAGTCTTGTTCCCATATGTTAAATTGATTTTGTTGCAGAGCAGAAGTAGCTTCGGATTGATAGCGATATAAGAGTGTTTGCTCGTTGAGCCAATCTCGAAATTCAAGAATGCTAGTTGTAAAACCTTGTTTAATTAGTTTTTCGGCTTTTTGTTGAATTTCAATTTTGGCTTTTCGCTTACTGGAAATAGTGTCTACTTCTTCAGCAATAGGTTGAATTTTTGCTTGTAATAATTGTTTGATTTGAGAGCCTATTGTCGCTAAACGAGGAAGACGCACATCTCCCATTTTTTCTTGGTTGAACGCTATAATACTTTGCAATGCAGATTCTAAACTAGCGAGTCCGCTACTTTGGGCTGCCGCGACATCTCCTTTTAGTCTGGCTCTCAAGGCAGGTAGGGCATCTACGCGGTATAAATTACTGATATTGGGTGGTAAATCGGCGCGAAAACTTTCGGCGAGAAAACGCAAACGTTTATAGACTTCTTTTTGGTCTTCTGGTTCTAATAAATTGAGAAAATTGACGACAAAAACGATCGTTTTAATGTTTCTATCTAGTAACCAATCCCGCAGTTTTTCTCGTTCGCCTAAAGTCATTAATTGACGACCATCTAATACTTGTACGATTAAATCGGCGGTGAGAAGTTTGTCGCGCACTAAGTTATCTTGTTCTTCTCTATCGTTGGTTCCTGGTAAGTCTAACAGTTCTACGCCGTTTTGCAGGAATGGATGGGGACAGAAAACTTGCACTGAGGAGACATCATCGCGCATTCTGCGATCGCCATCTAGAATAGCAAATTTTTTGAGGATTTCCGTACCGCTTTCATTGATTTCTCTACCATCCAACATGGCAATCTTTGTTCGCAGTTCGTTGCCATATTTAACGTAAATAGCAGCGCCAGTGGTGGGAATGATATCAATTGGTAAAGCGCGGTTTCCCAAAATGGCGTTAATTAAGGTTGATTTGCCGTAATTAAAAGGGCCAAAAACGGCGATGCGAAAACCGGGATTAGCTAGATGTTTGCAAACAGAGATGGCATCTTGGTATAGCTGGGAGTTTTTATCGAGTTCCAGTATACTTAATGCTGATTGCAGGCTATTGACCAGGTTATAATTAAATTGTTGCTGTGCCATAACATTAGAGCTAATTTTTTATGGGGATAAAAGTGGTAAGTTATTTTTCAAAGATGTTTTGGCGATCGCAATTGAGCGCTTCAATAAATAATATTAGGTTGGTTTGACATTTTTGGATTAAACGATATCTATTTTTATTACTCCCGATCGCTATAATTTGCCGCACCGACTGCCATCAAATGATACCGCACGGTATGTTCAAATTCATAAAGATATGCGGCGGCAACTATGCGGATCAGGCTGTAAATTGTGAAAAAGCTCTTTAATTCATCCCACCAAGCAAAGGCTTGATATAAGTATTCATCAGAGTAAGAGAAAAAGAAAAAGCGAATCATACCACTTAAAAGCATCGCTAGCGCGATCGTCATCCAGCCATACAAGCCTTCCCACCAACTCATTAAACCAGGAAACAGCCCTTCTGTTCTACCGAACTCTGGCGATCGAGTTTCGGGGGAATAGCGATCGAGAAATTGGTGCAGCCAATGGTGCGCGATCGCAACTACAGGTATCGGTGATAATAAAGCTGCAAAATACAACAAGATTTGCATTTTGGGAGAAAAATCCGTCAGGAAGTACCCCATTTCAAAAATTCTCTTGATGACAATAGCAATACCCTTTACCAGTAAAATTAAGAGTATTGCGCTCATCCAAGCATTAGGTCTGGGAATCCAATTTGGCCAATTGTTCATATTTTTTCCCTCGCATTTGTTTATTAGTAATTGGTTTGACCTCTCTCCCAGCCCCTCTCCTACTAGGAGAGGAGAGCAAGAGTATTTCTTTGCTCCCCCTTCCCTCGTAGGGAAGGGGCTTGGGGGGTTAGGTTTCACGCCACAGATCGTAAGAAATTTTGATAGATTACTTCCACCTGTTGCGACTCAGATGAAACATCCGATTCAATTTTTTTCAAACGGGCTAATTCCGTTTGATAATTAATTTCGCGAGATTGTTTTTGTTGCAGCAAATTATCTAATTCAGCTTTCCGAGAATTGATATCATCGTTAATGCGATCGCTCACTTCTTTTTCATAAGTATCAAAGCATTCTTTCACCGCATCGTAAACAGGTTGCCATTGTTGTTGTGCTACTTGTGGCAAATGTTTAACCAACTCTTTTTTTGCTGCTTTTACTACTTCTTTGCGAGCTTGGTCTGCTTGCAAAACACCAACACCTAATCCGAGCAATGCCACACCTATTGGCCCTAAGATAATCGTAGCCGGAAAAATGGCTAAAATAACACTGCGAAGTCCGAATACTGCTACTAAATTAATCAGGATATTTTTCCAGTTAAAACCTGCTCCCAATAATGCCGCACCAGCCATATTACCCGACGCAACAGAAACTAATCCCATTGCCCAATTTGCCCAAGCCGGAGAATTATCTTCTGGTACGTTATTGCTAGCAGTTGGGATTTTTTGTCCGGTTAGTTTTTCGGTAATTTTATCGGTTATTTTGCTGTAAGAAGCACCGTAGTTAGCTGCACTTTTAGCTAGTTGCGAAAATGCGCCATTCATTTCTTTTTCAGCGGTAAAACTCCAAGCTGAAAGTTTGTCATTCATATATTGCTCGAATGCTTGCACCAAAGCAGCTTCAAAGGCAGCGCGTTTACCTGCATCGAGGAAATCTCCAAACCTTAAATTAGGTTGATATTGCAAGAAATCTGTCTCAAAAGTATTGCCCAAATTCATCACGTAACCGCGAAAAGAATCTGCAATTCCTTTGGCTTTGCTATCTCGCAAAGATTGAATTTCTTGCTTGAATTGGTCGCGAATATTAGTTAAATTTTTAAACTCCGGTTCTACTGAATCGATCCTTTCTTTAAATTCATTAACATTTTGTTCTAATAATGGGATTCGGCGTGCGATCGTTTCTTTCACGCGATTAGAAGCTTGACGTGCTAAAGTTCTGGCTTGCCGAATTTCGGAAATCGCTCTTTCTTTAGTCAAAAACGTATTCAGTGAACCCATAAACTCAGTAAAACCCGTTCCTTCCAAAGAAGCATAAGGCTCTTTGATCCGTTTGCGTAACGCTTTAATGGCAGAAATTTCAAATACTCGTTCATCGTAAACATCGTAACCATCAACTACACAATATTCAGCCAAATTAGCTTTAAAAACTTTCCGCAATCTATCTTCAGCTTCTTGCAATTCTTCCGTATCGTCCGGATCGATCAAACTTTCGCGAATTTGATCCCAAGCATTAACTAAAAAGAAAACGCTTAAGCCCCGACCTTTGATATAATTTTCTAGATAGCGTCTTTCCCCTAAAGTGCAAGGTTGAGAAGCTCTTAACACGAACAAAATGGCATGGCAATTATTGATATAACCTAGAGATAATTCATTTCTCGCTTCCGTATCGTTTAAACCAGGGCTATCGACAATTTCTACGCCTTTTTCTAGTAAAGGTAAGGGATATTCTACTACTGCATAATCTACATCGGGAAATGCTTGTTTTTTCTCTTGCTCTAGTCTTTTTGCTTCTGCCGGATCGATCGTATAACTATGTTTAAAGCTCTTAAAATCTAGCTCTTTCGGGTTTTTACCATCTTTAAAGAAAACAGTAACTTTCTTTTCTGGGCCATAACGGAGCAACGTTAGCACTGCGGTACAGGGATTGACATCACTTGGTAATAAATTTTCCCCAATTAAGGCATTAAGAAACGTGCTTTTACCCCGTTTCATATCACCTAAGACTAACAACCGAAAAACACCTTTACGAAAATTTTTACTAGCTACTTTGATATCTTCAATTTCTCTTTCTAATCCAAGTCCGCCAGACGTTTTCTTTCCTTCTAATTCTGCTTGTTCGATCGTTTCTGCCATCTTGCTGAGAGATTGGGAAACTTGAGAACGTGCTTGCGCTACTTTTTCCAAATCTTGGAGAAAACGGTCAGTTTCAACTTTGTAACTCATTTTGCACCTTATTCGGGAATGGCGAATGGGGAATTGGGTATCAAGAATATAACTTATTTTTGATACCCGATTTTCTTAACAAATAGAAATATTTTAGCCGTGATATGACAATAAATCATCATACACGGATTCCAAATGACGGTATTCCGATAAAACCGTAGCGTCGATGTTTTTCAAGCGGTTTATTTCCGCGTTGCGATCGATCTCGCGGGACTCTTTTTGTTTGAGTAAATTATCTAATTCAGCTTGCCGGGATTTAATATCATCATTTATCCGTTTGGTAACTTCTCGTTCGTAATTATCAAAACAATCTTTGACGGCCTGATGAATTGGTTGCCATTGCTCTTGTGCTAATTGGGGAAGATATTTGACGAACTCTTTTTTAGTAGCTTTAATCAATTCTTTTCGAGCTTGATCCACTTGAAAAGCACCCACTCCCAATCCAATCACTGCAAAACCAATTGGCCCAAAAAACGCACCAGTAAAAATCGCTAAAAAGCTAGTAATTCCAATGGCAGCCACCCAGTTTACCAGGATGTTTTTCCAATCAAAACCAGCACCAGCTAGCGCGACACCTGCTACGTTACCAGAAATCAATGAGAAAAATCCCATTGCCCAACTTGCCCAAGTCGGCGAATCATCTTCATAACCGATATTTTGTGCGCCAAATAAAGTTTGTCCGATCAATTTTTCATTAATTGAATTGGCTACTTTGGTATAAGCAGAACCATGCTCGTTGGCACTTTTAGCTAGTTCTGCAAAAGCATCGTGTATTTCCCGTTCGGCAGTCAATTCCCAGGCAGCAATTTTGTCTTTAATGTATTGCTCGAATGCTTGTTTAAAAGCAGCATTAAATTCTTCTCTTTTCCCTTTACTTAGAGAATCGAAAAACCCCATTTGTGGTTGATATCTTAAGAAATCGCTTTCAAAAGTGTTACCCAAATTTAAGATATAAGTGCGATAAGAATCGGCGATCGATCTGGCTTTTCGATCTCTGGCCGTGGTAATCTCTGCTTGGAAGCGATCGCGTATTTCAGTTAATTGCTTAAATTCCGGTTCAACCGAACTTATCCGCCGTTTTAATTCATCTACATCCTGCTCTAACAAAGGAATCCGCCGTTCTACTGCTTCATGAACGCGATTGTAAGTTTGCCGCGCCAAAAATCTGGCTTGTCGTAATTCTGCAATAGCTCTTTCTTTGGTTAAAAACGTATTCAAGGCAGCCATAAACTCGGCAAATCCAGTCCCTTCTAAAGAATCATTAACATCTTTAATTCGTTTCCGCAGAGCTTTTAGGGAAGAAACCTCGAATACTCTTTCATCATAAATATCGTAGCCATCAACGTCACAATATTCGGTTAAATAGCTACGAAAAACCTGCCTGACTTTCTGCTCAGCTTCTTTTAATTCTTCAGTATCATCCGGATCGATTAATCCCTTCCGAATTTCATCCCAAGCATTAATCAAAAAGAAGACCGTCAAACCACGACCTTTGATGTAATTTTCCAAATAGCGGCGTTCGGTGAGGGTAGCTGGCTGATCGGCTCGGAATACAAACAGAATTGCATGACAATTATTAATATAACTCAGAGAAAGTTCGTTGCGGGCTTCTGTATCGTTTAGCCCCGGACTATCGACAATTTCAATACCCTTTTGCAGCATAGCTAAGGGATATTCTACCACCGCATATTTAACATCGGGAAAAGCCAGTTTATTTTCTGCTTCCAGTTTTTTAGCATAATCTGGATCGATGGTATATTCTCGCTTAAAAGTAGCAAAGTCAATTTGTTCTGGAAGTTTACCATCTTTAAAATAAACCGTAACTTTCTTTTCTGGGCCGTAACGCAAAACCGTTAAAACTGCCGTACAGGGATTGACATCGCTGGGCAATAAATTTTCTCCAATTAAAGCATTGAGAAAAGTGCTTTTACCCCGTTTCATATCACCCAAAACTAGCAGGCGAAATACACCATGTTGTAAATTTTTTCGGGCAATATCTAAATCTTCTATATCTCTTATTAAACTTAATTCCCCAGAACCAGATTCTGCTTCTGCTTCTGCTTCTTTGATGGTAGTAGTTATTTTAGCTAGGGTGCGAGCAAAATCATGGCGTACTTGGGCAACTTTATCTAAATCTTTCAGAAAACTGCCAGCTTCAGTGGTATAACTCATATTTATTCCCTGATAAATTGGGGAGCAAACTAAAAAATTGGTTTGAAAATACTTGGAACATTGAAAACAGGATGTAGTTTCCCGTCACCTGTCTCTCAACAAATTCAGCCAAGTCTATCCAACTTTAACTTTCTGGCCTCATAAATGCCTAGATCTCTGATTCCGCATCCTCAAGTGTCACACTAAGGATTTTTAGGGAACGGAGAGCAGGTAACGGGAAAACCGATTTACTTAATCCCGTAGGTAACGCTAATTTGGCTTTGCACCTTAACTTGCGGTATGGCAGACGGGTTATAGGGCGGTGCGCCTTCACCACTGGAAAATAAGGGAGAAACCGGAACGGCAACCTTAGAACCGCAGGCGGAGACAGATGCGGGGCTGACGATGGGATAAACCGTTACTAATAAAAGTTCTCCCAATTGCACGCCCATTTCTGATGCAATGCTGGTTACCTGAGACTCTGCATCTTTTAAAGCGGCGCTGCGAGCGACTTTTTCTAGCCGTTGACAGTCATTTACGGCATATTCTGCGCCGATACCTTGCATAAATAGAGAATCGCTGGCTTGCAAGGCAGAATTTGCCACTTTGACGACTTCTTGTACTCGTTCGCGGGTTGGCTTGTCGATTTTTACCAGTAATTTGGGATTTTCTAAGGAACTGGTTTGAATTTCGATGTTTTCGTTGGGTACTTTAATAGCAAGCAAGCTATCAACGACTGGTTTGAGCAATTCTTCTCCGGGTAAAGATGTATTTGCGGTGGCGTTTGGCTGGGGTGGTTCGATGGGGGCGCGACTGGCGAAGCGAAATTCCAGAAGTGCGGTGTCTGCGGGTGCGGTGGCTTGTCCTTGTCCGATCACTGCGATCGCGCGTCTCTCCAGTGAAAGAGCAGGTGTTATGCTTTCCCTCGCTTGAGACAATCTCAAGGCTATTTTTTCAGCAGCGCCCGAAAAGTTTCTTGTATAAATATTGTTAGGGGATAAAAAATGGGGAATTGGAGCGCTATTGCTTTTGAGTGAATTGATTCCGAAACCTATGACGATCGTGGTAGCCAATAGGGAGTGGTAAACTTTTGGTAAAATTTTAGACATGGAAAAGCAAAAAATGAAAGGGAAAAACATAAAATTTTTGTCGGCGTTAGGGTTGATTGAGTAAGCTAACTACAAGTTCCTAGCGCCAATTAATTTTGTCAGGTATCTGGTAGAAAAGTAGATCTAAAGCAGTAAAAAACCAAAAGCCTTGCTTTTAAGCATGAAGTTTTTTGAACTTTTTACTGGCTGATTTTTACTTCCCCAGCCCTTTTCCTCCTGCCTCTTTCCCCTTTGCCGTTCCCTTTTCCCTAAATTATGGATCTTTTGACTATTTTGGGCTTGCTAGCCGGTACGTTAACCACCATTGCTTTTTTACCCCAAGTAATTAAAACCTGGCAATCTAAATCGGCTAAGGACTTTTCTTTTGGAATGTTGATTACTTTTAGCATAGGTGTGTTTTTATGGTTAATATATGGATTGGCCAAAAATGAGTTACCGATTATTTTGGCCAATCTGGTAACATTTGGCTTGAATTTGATAATTATCTTCCTTAAAACCAAATACAAATCAACTGAGGATGCTCGCTATGAACGATAACCAAAATAATGACCAAGTTTCTGTTGCTACTTTGAGTGCCGATTCAGCGAATACGCGCATCAGACCTTGGGGTACGGTGACGGTTTTAGAAGAATCGGAACGTTACCGAATTAATCGAATTGAAGTGAAACCGGGTCAACATATTAGTACCCAAATGCACTATCATCGCAGCGAACATTGGATTGTGGTTTCTGGCACCGCCAAAGTAATTTGTGATGGAAAAGAGACACTTTTAATGCAAAAACAGTCAACTTACGTACCGATGTCTACCCCTCATCGGGTGGAAAATCCTGGCGTCATTCCCTTGGTGATGATTGAAGTGCAAAATGGAGAATATTTGGGAGAAGATGATATCATCCGTTTCTCAGATTATCAAGAAACTTGAAGAACTATAGCGATCCTATTTAAATAATCAACCCCACCCTAGCCCTCCCCTTACCAAGGGGAGGGTTGGGAGGGGTTTAGTTGTTGGCAATTCATTTAGGATCGCTATATTCAGAATTTAGGAATGTGGCGATATAGTAGAGACGTTTCGCGAAACGTCTCTACAGAATATATTGAACATTTGACACCATTAATTTGAAAAAGCCTAAATACTTTAACAGTCCGCGTGGAGTTAACCCCAGCTAAACTGTCGTAGCCAAGGCCAAATTCCTGTTTTTCTTCTCATGGTGACACCTTCACTATTTTCTTTGATCACGGCTTTTAATTCGTGATTTGTGAAGCTGTAGCCCATTGTTTCAGCAACATCTATGAAATCTTGCAGACTATTTGCTGATTTCAACTTCTCTCGTAAAGTTGAATCTTCAGTAGCAGCTTCTAAAAATTTTTCGGCACTATCTCTAGACATTTTCCAAAACCCTATTCCGAACACATCATTTATAACTCTATTCAATTTATATAACAAATTTATTGGTTTTATACTAACTTGAGATAGAATTTAACCATTGTTTATTATTAAATTTTTCTTCCTTTTGTAAGGTGTAGGTACTTACGCAATCTCATAAATCTACATATACAATAAATATGCGTTATGTTAAGTAGGGTTAACCTGAAAACTGTAACTAAGCTAAATTGAAGAATTGATAAATTAAATCAGACTGAGTAGAAAAAAGATGATCGCGATCGTGATGGGGGTATCTGGTTCTGGTAAATCTACGATCGGTAAAATGCTAGCTTCCGAACTAAATTGGGGGTTTAGCGATGGGGATGCCTTCCATTCTCCCGGTAATATCGAGAAAATGAGTAAAGGAATTCCCCTCACCGATGCCGATCGCATACCCTGGTTAGAGGCGATCCAAAATGCGATCGTTCTGTGGCTGCAAGAAGACCGGAACATGGTACTCGCCTGTTCCGCCCTCAAATCCAGCTATCGCCAATTTCTCATGTGCGATCCCGAACGAGTACGATTAATTTACCTCAAAGGCAGTTTCGAGTCGATCCGAAAGCGGCTGGAACTCCGCCAAAACCACTTCATGAACAAGGATTTGCTGCAAAGCCAGTTTGCGACTCTTGAGGAACCAGAATCGGCAATTTGCGTAGATGTCTCCCAGTCACCAGATGCGATCGTACAACAAATTATTCAAAACTTGGGAATTTAACGGAAATTCACCCTTTCTTTCGTAACAGCGATTCAAATTCAGCCCTTAAAGACTTCTGATCGGCTAACCTTCCCACTAGAAGATTTTCGCTTCCCGCATCTTTTAATCTTTCTTTCCAATATTTAATCGTATCGCTATTGTGTACCCAGAAATCAATCACCGTATCTACCACTTCGTCTAAATTCCATCCTCGTTCCGGTACGGTAGTTTCCACCGATTGAATAATCGAATCAAGAGTACATTTATAACTAGCTACATATTCCACCCCAGTCCGAGGCTTTTCTTGCTGTTTCTCTTGCTGCTGATTGAAAAAATACAAAATTGGAGACACTCCTAAAATGTCAAAAGTGTATTTCATACTCGACTCCTAAATTTGTTTTATCTTTTGGCAAGAAGTTACGCCAAGTTTTAGAAAAAGTATGGTATGTTAATCTATTGGTTGCCATCTAACTCAAGTTAATTTACCTCCTGTTCCCTTGGGATGATTATTTCACCTCAACCGAGATAAGCTAATAAATATCCCTACACCGTTGCTAATTTTCTAGAAAACAACGGCCTTGGTATTATTCCTGCTAGTATGCCCGATTCAGGCTCTTTAAATGTTATATTTAGCAAATTTTTTAAACTTTGGGGTAACCAATTATCAAGGAGAACTGGCCGCCCTTAGTTCAGCCTTTTTATGGGCAGTAGGTTCAGTGGTTTGGTCGCGACTGGGAAAGCGCATACCACCCCTGGAACTTAATTTGATTAAAGGCAGTATAGCGCTTGTTTTCTTAATCGTCACCCTCTTCTTACAAAGTAGTTTATTACCTCCAATAGTTCCTTTGGCCGTTGGTTTACTAGTTCTCAGCGGCATCATCGGCATTGGTATAGCCGATACCGCTTTGTTTAAAGCATTTAATTTATTGGGGCCAAGACGGACGCTTTTATTAAAAATTTTGACAGTGCCAACCGTAGCATTGCTAGCATTAATCTTTTTGCAAGAAAAACTAACTACGACGGCTTGGTTTGGCATTATATTAACTATTTTCGGAATAGCTTGGGTAATAAGCGAACGAGTTCCCAGCGTCACCGGAGAAGAAAATTACCTATTAGCAGGTATTGGTTGGGCAATAGTTTCTACTATCGGCGATGCCACGGGTGCAGTTTTATCTCGTGCAGCCCTCACTCAAACCAATATCGATCCTTTGTCGAGTACGACTTTGCGCTTGAGCGCTGGGATGTTAGTACTGCTATTATGGGCGATCGTCAGAAGTAAAGAAACAGACGACAAAAGAATTTTTAATTGGCAGTCAATCTTATCTATTAAGTTATTGGCAATCATCACAATTACGGGATTTGCTACTACTTATATGGGTATTTGGTTACAACAAATTTCTTTAAAATTCGCTCCGGCTGGCATCGCTCAAACACTAAATGCTACCAGCCCTTTATTTGTTTTGCCGATCGCAATTTGGATGGGTGAGAAAGTGAGCGCGAGAGCTATTTTAGGCGTGATAGTAGCTTTGGTGGGAGTGGCGCTACTTTTCGATTTGGTTTAGAAGCACCACGCCCAAACCGGAACTTTCTACAAACTGCAAATGAATGTAGAATTTAACCATAGTCTAATATGGAAGTTAAAATATTAATATAACGATCCTATTTAAATAATCAACCCCACCCTGGCCCTCCCCTTACCAAGGGGAGGGCCAGGGTGGGGTTTAGTTGTTGGCAATTCATTTAGGACTGCTATATTATGCTGGTTGTTGTACCTGAAACTAACGATAATATTTCAGCGATTCGAGAAGTAATTACCGATGCTTTTGGTCAAGTCAATGAAGCCTTATTAGTAGAGAATATTCGCAAATCTCCTAATTTTATTCCCGAACTTTCCTTAGTAGCAAAAGAAAATAGCAACGTGGTAGGTCATATCTTGTTTAGTCCTATTTTAATAGAAGGAGAACAGCAAACTACTCCCGCATTAGCACTCGCGCCTTTAGCTGTTACACCCTCACGCCAACAACAAGGTATTGGTAGTCAATTGGTGCAGGTTGGTTTATCAAGATGTCGGGAATTAAGTCATAGTATTGTGGTAGTGCTTGGACATTCAGAATATTACCGCAAGTTTGGTTTTCAAACAGCAAGTAAATTCGGCGTGCAAGCACCTTTTTCCGTTCCCGACGAAGCGTTTATGGTGTTGGAGTTGAAAGCAGGGGCGTTGGAAAATGTACGGGGTATGGTTAAATATCCGGGATATTTTGATGAAGTTTGAATGGGTTTATATTGTTTACGTAAATTATTAATATAAATATGTATGAGCGGTTTTACTCGAAGAGTATAAATTACGCCCATAAAATTGATACTAGTAGTCCGCCAAAGTAGTTTTGAGGAGTTAAAGAAACCCGGTTTTTTAGAAAAACCGGGTTTCTGGCTTTCCGACAATCAATTAAAGCCATTATAAAGCTTGTTTGTAGTAAGGACTTTAGCCCTACATCTAAGGACTTTAGCCCTACATCTGAGGACTAAAGTCCTCACTACAAACTATAATTATATGAGCGGATATGATATAAATTTTGGTTTTGTTACAATTTATCTATTAAACTGCCTCTTTCACGGCAAATTTACCTGTATTCTTAATGGCATCTAAAAAAGCATAAACTGCTGGAGTGTGCAGCGCATTTGCTAAGATAGTTACGCCAATTACTCTTTCTAAATGTGCCGGTAAACTGCACACTTGCACGCCTGGAGGTACGGGTTCTGCTGCCAAACGAGGCATAATTCCCGCTCCTAAACCTTGGACAACCATGCTTACAATGGTAGAATCTTCTTTAATTTCATAAGCGATGTTCAGTTGATATTCGGAAACAGATAAAAATTTGCGAATCCATTCGTTACAAGGGTTTAAACTACTAACTATTAATGGGTAAGTGGATAATTCTTTCCAAGAAATTTGAGCGTTTCTTAATTGAGAAGTTGGCGGTAGGAGCAAAATGTAATCATCTCGCAACATTTCCCAAGTTTCAAATTCGCCAGGAGTTGGTAAATAGGTAAAGCCAATATCGGCATAACCTTCGCGCAAAGCTTGTTCGATACTGGAAAAACAGTCATTTTCGGTAATGCTAATGGTGATGTTGGGATAGCATTTGCGAAAACGGGCGATTACCGTAGGTAAGATATGAGTTGCCACGCTGCGAAAACAGGCTACCCGCACGTTACCGCCTTCTAACCCTTTTTCTAAATTGGCTTCTTTTTGGATGGTATCCATAAGGCGCAGCACTTGTCTTGCATGGGCGGTGATGCGTTCTCCTACGGGGGTGAGGTGCGCCCCGTGACGCCCGCGAGAGAGTAACACTACGCCTATCTCTTCCTCTAGGGTAGCGATCGCATGACTGATCGCCGACTGGGACATCTCCAAGTGCAACGCTGCTTCGCTGAAGTTGCCATATTCTGCAACTGTCACTAAAGCACGCAACTGGGAAAGCTTGATATGGCTTTTATTGATGTCGTTCATAGAGGTTACCCCAGGGGGTGTTGTTTTTAGCAAGAGTGGCTTAACTTATTGGTTCTTATCTATCGATTTTATTCATATAAGGTATGCAAGTTTTCTATGGTTTACCGCATTTGTGAAAGCTAGAGTAAATGTAGGAGAGATTAAAGTAACAAATTCGACATCCTTTATCGGGAGATGCTCTATGAAATTAGCTATTCATCCGCTACCTAAATCAAGGCTAGAATCTACTACTAGTGAAGAGAAACGACTTGGTAAAACCGAATCTAAATTTTTTTCAAGTTTGTATAAGTTTTGGCAACAAGTACTGACAGTGTTACTGAGTAAACAGGAGGTGCGAGTTTGGCAAAAATCATCTGAAAACGGTAATGGCGAGTGGCACGCTTACGATCCGGCAACCGGGCGGTCTGTCTGCGTCGCTTCCGATGCGGAAATGCGGATTTGGATCGAACAGCAATATTACCAATAATACTCAGTTTGCTAAGAACTAACAATTTAATTTCCGTTACCGCTTTAGCGCCAGGGTTAATCCATCTCCGATGGGAATCATACTGAGGGTAACTCGTTCGTCTTGATGCAATTTTTGATTAAAATTGCGAATATAGGGAGTTCTTTTATCTTGATTTTGAGGATCGGCAACCCATCCTTTCCACAATACGTTATCAATTGCGATCGTACCACCAATACGAACGAGTTTTAGCGACCTTTCGTAATATGCTTCGTAATTCCGCTTATCCGCATCGATAAACACAAAATCAAAAGTTTCTGCTTGTCCTTCTGCTAATAATCGCTCTAAAGTTTCTAGTGCTGGCGCTATTTGCAAATCGATTTTGTCCGCCACTCCTGCTGCTTGCCAATAACGACGTGCGATCGCAGTCGATTCTTTACTTATATCACAAGCGATGATTTTTCCATCGGGGGGAAGTGCCAGCGCTACCCAAAGAGCGCTATAACCAGTAAAAACACCGATTTCTAACGTTTTTTTTGCTCCTAATAATTGCACTAACAACGCCAAGAACTGTCCTTGTTCTGGCGGTATCAGCATTTTGGCAGAACAATAAGCAGCGCTTTCTTCTCGCAAATGCCGCAAAATATCTGGTTCTCGTAAGGAAACAGATAAAAAATAGCTGTATAGTCGATCGTCAAGCCCAATGGTTTGGTTAAACATTTTTAGTTAGAGAATGGGATATCCAAAATTTATATAATAGACTTCTTGCAAAAGTGTCAAATATTGTTTTTTTACCACAGATATCCTACAGATAAACACAGATAAACACAGATGATATTTATGAGATATAGCGATCCTCAATGAATTGCGAACAACTAAACCCCACCCTAGCCCTCCCCTTGGTAAGGGGAGGGCTAGGGTGGGGTTGATTATTTAAATAGGATCGCTAATCGACTTTAGTATCCTAATATAATAAATAACAAGTTGTAGGATTTTGTTCTAAAAATGCTAGACACAAACGGTATTTTCTGACAAAATATAAACATTGTCAAACATTTTAAACATTTCAAAAAGAGGTAGAACGCTTACGAGATGTTTTTGATTTTGTCTGAGTACTCTTTGCTTGATAACTAGATTTTGTCTGAGTTTTTCTTCCTCTAGAACTAGTGCTCTTTTTGGCAGGACTAACGGCGGTTTTGCCTTTAATTTCTCCATAAGTTGGTGACCACCAATGTTGTTGAGAAGTCCACCAAAAGACTACATCTTTACAGCCTTTTTTCCGATTTTCAGGATTAGAACATCTGAGCATGGTTTTAGTTTGTTCGGTTTTTTTATCGATGTAATCATGCTTTTCTAAAGGGGAACTGCAAACCGGACAAATAAATTCAGTTAAATTTTCTGAAGTTGGAGTTTTTGATGTTGGAGTTTTTGATGTTGGAGTTTTTGATGTTGGGGTTTTTGTTTGCTGTTCTGAATATGGCAACTCGTATTGCTTTGTGCGATCGTTAAAAAACATCACCGCACCGCATCCACCTTGGCGTTTATCGCAACTGAGGAAATGACCTGCTTTGACTTTCGCTGATTTCGAGATTACTTTCACCATTTGTTTGCTGCACTTTGGACATGAAATCTCTGTAGTTTCAGCGGGTGGCTTTTTGAATTTAGTCGAATTCGATCGAGTAGGATTGGCTTTGACTGCTTGTATTGCTTTTTGTAAAGCCGGATCGAAATATTCGCGATGCCAACTGGTGAGCCATTTTTCCCAGTTTTGCTTTCCATCTGCGATCGCATCCAGTTGCAACTCCATCTGTGCAGTAAATTCTGCTTTAATTAAATCGGGTAAAACTTTATCCAAAAAATCATCTAATTCGATACCCAAAGCAGTTGGTTGCAATTTTCCTTTGGTTAATTGCACGTATTCCCGCTCTTTCAATGTTTTAATTGTCGGTGAATAAGTGCTAGGTCTACCGATACCTTTCCTTTCCATTAATTGCACTAATTTCGGTTCTGTATAGCGTGGTGGCGGTTGAGTTTGTTTCTTATCAGCGCCAGCTTCTTTCAGCGTAACTGCTTGTCCTTCCACCACATTAGGAAGTTGCACATCCTCGCTAATATTATCCCAATAACGAGTATAACCGGGGAAAATTAATACTTGTCCTCTCGCTTCCCAATATATATCAGCAGATTGGCTAATGATGCGAGTTTTAGCGATTTGTGCAGCACGACATTGAGAAGCAACCGCTCGATTCCAAATTAAATCATAAAGTTTCGCTTCATCAGCAGATAACTGATTTTCTAATTGTTCTGGTAGTCGATAAACATCGGTGGGACGAATCGCTTCGTGTGCTTCTTGTGCGCCTTGTTTGGAACGATGGCGCGTAGTTTTAGCGGGTAAATTATCCGGGTCATTTTCTTGTAAATATTGATGCACAGCAGCACAAAATTGATCGGACAACATTACTGAGTCGGTTCGCATATAAGTGATATGACCGGCTTCGTAAAGTGATTGAGCAATCTTCATCGTTTGCTCTGGACTTTTTTTCAGCTTTGCGCCAGCAGCTTGTTGGAGAGATGAGGTAATAAATGGTGCGGGTGGAGATTGATTTACAGTTTTCTTTTCAATATTAATTATCTGATGGGGATTAGCTTTTGCGATCGCAACTAATCGATCGGCTTCGGCTTGAGTTTTTACTTTATCTGATTCTGGTTTAGCATCGTTTTTATTAGCAGCATCATCGATTTCAGCAGCATTTTCATCTTTTGCTGCTTTGAGATTAGCTCGATAAAATGCTTTGAATCCTTCTTTATATTCGACCCAAACTGACCAATAATCTTCCGGTACAAAGGCAAGGATTTCTTTTTCTCGTTGTACCATTAAATGCAAAGTGGCGCTTTGCACTCTCCCCATTGATTTAGCGCCATTATTTAATGCCCAAACTAAATGTTTGCTACCTTTATATCCAACTAATTTATCAAGACAATCTCTCGCTCTACCTGCGGCGATTAAGTTTTGGTCGAGGGTTTTGGGATGTGCGATCGCACTCATCACCGCCGCTTTAGTAATCTCCGTATAAGTAACTCGATAAGGCTGTTTTAATCGCAATTCTTGTGCTAAATGCCAACCAATTGTTTCCCCTTCCCGATCGGGGTCTGTCGCTATGTAAACATCTGTTGCTTGTCCGATCGCTTGACGTAATTCTTTGAGTACTTTACGAGCGCGATCGCTTCTCGGTTCGTAGCGACAATGAATGCGATCGCCATTTAAGTCAAACCCTAACGAATCTTCCCCATCGTTGGCTAATTCCCGAATATGACCCATGCTAGCCTTCACCAGCCAACCCGAACCCAATATTTGGCTTAATTTCTTTAATTTTCCAGGAGATTCGATCAGTAGCAGCTTAGTCATCGGGAAGTATTTATGCTTAAATTAATTTTCAAATATTTCTCATTTTACCTATCTATTATTCTGCCAAATGAAAAACTGCATATTTTTTTAAAGATTTAGTTAATCTTGGGACTGTCCCATTTTTGAACGCACCCACCCTCGAAACTCACGCAATCTAGCATTCTCACCTTTTTCAGGGTCTAATTGCATAAATCTCGGCAATTCTTTGACTGGAAATAAGCCAAATGCCAGACTCGTATCCGATTCTACATAACCTGCCTCAGTGAGAATATTTATGCTTAGCTTTCCATTCTTATATCGCCAAACTTCCGGTACTTTCAGTCCCGAATAAACTGCCATTTTATCAATAGATGAATGAGTGGTATCTATTTCAATAGCTAAATCTGGTGGCGGATCGACTGTCAGATCGATTTTTAATTTAGCGCGAACGGCAGGTTCATTTTGAATATAAAAAGATTCATCCGCTTCTTTACCAACAGCGTCCGGTTCTGAACGCCAAGTTGTAGATTTCACACCTAAAATTTCTAAACCAAGTTCTTCAGAAAGTGCTGCCACTAAACGTCCGAAAGTCCAGCTATACCTTTCGTGGTCAGATAATGGTGTCATTAGTTCTAGAGTTCCCTTATAGTAAGTCATGCGTAGCTTTGGATGCTCTGCAAAGACATCTAATAGTTTCTCATACATTTCCCAGCTAATATCATGTAGCAAAAGATGGGAACCCGTAATTTCTTCTGTAGCTGAGGTTAAGGTTTGTGTCATGATGTAAGATAAGCCATTCCTTACTACAATTCCTATTGTATTCTGTTAATGCGATATTTGTGCGATATATGAAATCATGTCTGCAAAGTAAGTTTTATAGATTTACCAAATTGATTCAAGATTTATCACAAACCCAGGTAAAACATCTTCTCCAGACAAACTAACTGGAGATTCCAAAACTTCAACTTCTTGACCTTGCCGATAAATTTCTACTTGCCGCGAATCTCGAACAATCAACCACCCCAAACGAGTACCATTATCTATATATTCCTGCATTTTTTGTTGAGTTGCAGTTAAACTATCGCTTGGCGAAAGTAATTCAACTACAAAATCAGGACAAAGAGGAAGAAATCTCTTTTGTTGTTGAGCAGTTAAAGCATTCCAGCGTTCTAATGGTATCCAAGCTGCATCAGGAGAACGGTCTGCACCATTTGGTAATTTAAAACCTGTGGAAGAGTCAAAGGCAATACCTGTACCATCAACATCTGTCCAGTTAAATAACTGTTGAGTCAATCTACCATTGCGGTTTCCTGTTTCCCCTCCCGTCGGTGGCATAATTATTAATTCTCCATTAGCATTACGTTCAAATCTTAAATCGCGGTTATCCTGACATAGCTGAAAAAATTGCTCGTCTGTCAGTTTAATTATCGAATTGAAATTGACGGTTAAAGCATTCATATCAAAATGAATAAGGTAACATAGAAAGTGAGGATACAGTGCGATCGCACTTTGCCAAAAATAAGAGTGCGAATGCCTACGGCAGGCTACGCCAACGCTCTTGACTACCAGTTACTAATATCGGTATAGTCTGTTTGGCATATTTGCAGCTACAATAGTTTATAAGTTATCTGCTTAGTCACTATGAATACTACAGACATTCGCGAGCAAGCAAAGGAATATGTAGAGCAACTGTCAGCAGAAAAACTTCTTGTATTTAGCAGCCTTAATTCGCAAGCAGGTATTAGCTCAAAGTATCGTATCACCACAAAGCAGTTCCGATCCATTAGTGGGTTTATTTTTCAGACAAGATAAAAACAGAAATTAATTTGGTAAAATTAAAATATAATCCTAACTTGTAAATTCCGATGAATACTATCACAATTGCCATTTCCGATGAGCGTCTGGTGAAGCTACAAAAAGCCGCCGTTGAACTGAATTTATCGATAGAATATTTACTCTTAATGAGCCTGGAAAACTTGCTGACACAGCGAGAAAACCATACAACAAATCCTATTAAAAATACTGAAATAGACCCAGAGATAGTTAATAAGTTTTATGCGCTTGCCCAGCAATGGGAAAACGAAGTGGCTGGAATGTCTTCTACTGCCCAAATGTCTCAGCATCCTAATTATCAAGAAATTATCAGGATGGGAGAAAAAGTAGTACCACTGTTGTTGTTAGAATTAAGAAAAAATCCTCTTTATTGGTTAACAGCATTGAGTACAATTACAGGTGAAAATCCGATTAAGGCAGAACAAAGAGGAAGAGTGAAACAGATGGCATCAGCTTGGATAGAGTGGGGTAGAAATCACGGCTACGCGATCGAAGAAAATGTATAGAAGACCCGATCTTGAAATTAAATGGCCTAATTTGTCTGGCACTGATTATCAAGTTACCAGTCCAAAGTCGGAAGAATATAACTGTTTTGCATGGACTGTAGAGGAAAACGATCGCTGGTGGCAACCTATACCGGGAGAACAATTTTATTGGCCTGATGGTGTGCCTCAAGAGGAGACTCTAGAAGCTTATATTCAAGCTTATCAAACGCTAGGATATGAACCAGATGATAATGAAATATTAGAAACTAGATATCAGAAAATAGCCATATATATTGACTCTAATCGTATTCCAACTCATGCAGCCAGACAATTACCTAATGGGAAGTGGACAAGTAAACTTGGCTGGTTGGAGTGTAGCGCTCTTAACAATTGAATTTTGCTCAATATTTAAATATAATAAAATTAAGTTATAAAATTATCAGCCATAGCCTATGCCTACTTATGAAGAGGTACTCAATCAAGTTCAAAGTCTTACTCTCACTGACAAATTCAGGTTATTAGAAGAATTAAAAACCATAGTCAGCATTTCTGGAGAAGTGAAAGATGATGATGAAATAATCAAAGATGAAGAAATAGCAGAAAGCGAAGCCGCTTGGCAAGATTATTTAGCAGGTCGCGATCGCGGTATATCTTCCAAAGAATTAAAGCAAAAGCTGTTAGGAGAAAAATTTGACTGATTATATTCTCTTAAAAGCAGCGCAACGTTATCTGGAACGGATGCAACCAGATGACCAAATTCGGATTATCAATGCTTTAGATACTTTAATTAGTAATCCTACAGGACTTGATATTAAGCCACTAAAAGGTCGTCCTGAGTTTCGGTTGCGGGTGGGTAAATATCGCGTATTATTTAGAGAAGATACCCAGAATCAATTATATGTTGTTACGGCAATTGGTTCGCGTGGGGATGTATATAAATAGGTGCGATCGCACTTAGCCAAAAATAAGAGTGCGATCGCCTACGGCAGGCTACGCCAACGCATCTAGATCTGTTAGTTCTCAATAGTGGGATGGGGCGATACGCGCTACCCGCAGGCTACGCCAACGCATACAGCACCCTACGCCAACGCGCTTTTCAACTAAGCAAACATCAAACGACCTTTCGCTTCCGGTATCGGACGACCTAACTCTTGTGCAGTTTCAATCCATTCCTGCATGATAACTTCTACATTTTGCAGCGCTTCCTGATAGGTTTCAACCTCAGCAGCACATCCTGGTAATTCTGATACTTTGGCGGATAAAAAAAGGCGATAAGCGCATTCGTGTAGCATTGCCAAATTAATGAAATATGCTAATTTGTTTTATGCTCTAACACCTTTAATTGTAAAATTACGAAAGTTAGCCTATAGTTAAATCAACTTTGGAACCAACGGAAGCTCAATACATCATTATTAATGCTCTAGAAACTTTGGAGTTGCTGCAACTGCAAACCTTCGATCTGGATACGGGAAATTGGTATATCGGCACTCCTAGCCCGATCCTACCACTGGCAATGGTTTTGCCAAGCGGCGAGATTTCTGGAGTTAATTTACCAATCGATCGCACTAGGGAAATAACAGTTCAATCTTTGGTGATTAATGCTTTAGAAACCTTGGAGTTAATTGACTTGCGAATTTTCGATTCAGAAACCGGAAATTATTACATTCGTACTCCCAGCCCCGTGCTACCTGTTGCTATGATCTTAGAAAGTGGCGAAATTGTACCGACTGACTGGATGTTATAACTATGAGAGAGCCTACAGAATTGGAAAAACAGCAATATCAGAGGATGATAGAACTCTCGGATCTAGCTAGAAAACGTTACCTAGAAGCTGGGGGAGATTCTCGACGCGCAGCAGATGATAAATATATGACTGCTGAAGAGAAGAAAGAATTTTTGGAGTTAGGAAGATTAGTTTTTGGAGTTCAAATTAGAGATGGTGGAGGAAAGCGTCAGTCTGTTAGTTCTCAATAGTGGAATGCGATCGCACTTTGCCAAAAATGAAAGTGCGATCGCATATATATCTGTTAGTTCTCAATAGTGGAATGGAGCGATACGCGCTACGCACAGGCTACGCCAACGCATACCCCACCTTACGCCAACCCACTTTTCACCTAAGCAAACATCAAACGTCCTTTCGCTTCCGGTATCGATCGACCTAACTCTTGTGCAGTTTCAATCCATTCTTGCATGATAAATTCTACATTTTGCAGCGCTTCCTGATAAGTTTCGACCTCAGCAGCACATCCTGGTAATTCTGGTACTTCGGCAATAAATGCCTCATCTTCGTTACTCCAGTAAATAATAATTGCATAGCGTATAATCATTGTTTTATGATAACAGGAAGGATTAGGTATGAGTTGGGTTACTGATATACTATTACTGTTTAGTTTAGGCGAAGTCTATGACGATGATGGGGAAGAAATTGAGGAAGTTACTCCATTAATCAATATAAACGCTTGGCTTCAAGAACATGGATGGCGAACCCTCGATGACTTGTGTCAGTGTGTAAATACTGGCAAGTCAATGCAAAGTCGCGTCTATGGTGGTGCATTCAACTTTTTAAAGATTGACGATTTCATCAAGATAGTAAAAACACAAGAATGGAGAGAACCGCATAATGTGCAACTACTTATTAAAGATGAGGAAGACGAAAAATTTACTCTGTATGAGATTGTATCTATTTAAAATCATTGATATATTTACCAAATTGATTCAAGATTGAGAACAAACCCAGGTAAAACATCTTGTCCCGATAAACTAACGGGAGATTCTAAAATTTCTACTTCTTGACCTTGCCGATAAATTTCTACTCGCCGCGAAGCTCTAACAATCAACCACCCCAAACGAGTACCATTATCCATATACTCCTGCATTTTTTGTTGAGTAGCAGTTAAACTGTCACTTGGTGAAAGTAATTCAACTACAAAATCAGGACAAAGAGGAAGAAATTTTTTCTGTTGTTCTGACGTTAAAGCATTCCAGCGTTCTAAAGGTATCCAAGCTGCATCAGGAGAACGGTCTGCACCATTTGGTAATTTAAAACCTGTGGAAGAGTCGAAAACCATACCGAGTTTACTTTGTTCGTTCCAAATCCAAACTTGTGCAGTTAATCCAGCATTGCGGTTTCCCGTTTCTCCTCCTGTCGGTGGCATAATAATTAATTCTCCATTAGCATTGCGTTCAAATCTCAAATCGCGGTTATCCTGACATAACTGGAAAAATTGCTCGTCTGTCAGTTTAATTATGGAATTGAAATTGACGGTTAAAGCATTCATATCAGTATTTCCGATTTAGAATTATACAGAAATATTGCACCCTTTGCTCTTCACCCGACGGGGAATTAATTCCCCGTCTAATAGCGAAAGTCGTCTTTAGACGACTGAAAAAAATTGCAGTCCACTTCAGTGGACTTCAGCTATTAGCCTGGGGTTTGAACCCCAGGCGGGCTTTCTCGCAGGCTACCTACTATTCTACCCCTTCAATCCGATCCTCAACCTCCTGATACAACTCCCTCAACATTTGCAAATTACTCTCACTCGTTTCCCAATAACCGCGACCGTTTACTTCCAACAAAGTGGAAACAACTTTGCGGAAAGAATGAGGATTCAGATTCATCAAACGATTCCGCATTTCCTCATCTTTGATAAACGTGCTGTTAGTATCCTCGTAAATCCAGTTATCCACAGCGCCAGCAGTCGCACTCCAACCCATCGTATTTACTAACCGTTTGGAGAGTTCGCGCACGCCTTCGTAACCGTGCGATAGCATACCTTCATACCACTTGGGATTGAGTAGTTTGGTACGCGCATCTAAACGGACGGTTTCTGATAGCGTCCGTACCTGTGCGTTGGCGGTTGTCGTATCAGCAATATAGGATGCTGGGGTTTTGCCATCGCCGCGCAAAGTGGCTACCACTTTCGTCGGATCTGAATCGAAATAGTGGGAAACATCGGTTAAGCTGATCTCGGAAGAATCGAGATTTTGGAACGTCACATCGGCTGATTTTAGTGCGGTTTCAAAAATCTTGCGCGACTGTTCCATCGTACCGGGATTATCAGATGTGAAAGCAAAGGATTTGCGAGTTAAGTACATTTCTTGTAACTCAGCTTCGCTTTCCCAAGTGCTGTTTTCTACTGCCAAGTTGATGTTAGAAGAATAAGAACCGGAAGCATTAGAAAATACGCGAGTAGCAGCTTGCCGCAAATTAATTCCCATTTCGGCAGCTTGTTCTAATGCGTGTTTGCGAACGAAGTTCATTTCCAATGGTTCGTCTGCTTCCGCTGCCATCTTAACAGCTTGGTCGAGTAAGTTCATTTGGTTGATGAACAAATCGCGGAATACACCGGAACAGTTGATGACAACATCAATCCGAGGACGACCTAATTCTGCTAAAGAAATTAGTTCGAGTTTGTTCACTCGTCCTAAAGCATCCGGTACTGGTTTTACTCCCACCATCCACATAATTTGGGCGAGAGATTCACCGTAGGTTTTGATGTTATCTGTTCCCCAGAGAACGCAGGCAATTGTTTCCGGCCATTGGCCGCTTTCTTGACGTTGCCGATCGAGCAAGCGATCGACTACAATCTTGGCAGATTGCACGGCAGCAGCAGTGGGGATTGATTGCGGATCTAAGGCGTGAATGTTCTTCCCAGTTGGCAGTACATCCGGGTTGCGAATCGGGTCGCCACCTGGCCCAGGTAGAATATATTCACCTTCCAAACCTCTCAACAATGCGCCTAATTCGTTATCGGCACAAACTTGTTTGAGGCAGAATTCCAGATATTCAAACAGCGGTTTGATTAGTTCGGAATCGACTTTTGCATAGCCTAAGTCGTGCAATGCTTCGATCCAAGGTTCTTTCTTACCCATGTTGAAGAAATTCAACTTGGAAACCAGAGAAACGCGACCTTCGGCATCAGTTTGTTCTTTGACTAAAGCAGAAACAGCGGCGCGGGTAGCTTGGGTGATTTCTTGCAATAATTGCACGTCATCCAAGATACCTTTATCGTTGTTGGTGTAAATTTCGTCGATATTGCGTCCGATACTGTTAGCAATAATTCGAGGTAAGCTGACAATTTCTTCCTCTTTGCGATCTAGACTAGCAATATTCACCAAAGTTGCGATCGCTTCTTCTGCACTTGGCGGTTTTCCAATCACGTGCAAACCGCAAGGTAACAAGCGCGATTCAATTTCCATCAATCGCCGATATACTAAACCGACGATATTATCCCGTTCTTCCCCAGTTAAATCTTTGGCATCTTTCTCTGGCAAAGCAATATCTTTATCCAGATTCACCAAACGGCATTTATCCATAATTGTATTGACAATTGGAATGCCGCGTCCGGTATCTTTTAAAGTTTGATAAGAACCGATCAACTCGTTCAGTTCTTGCAAACCTTTATAGAGTCCGGCGTTTTCTGCGGGTGGCGTCAGGTAGCTGATAGTTTCAGCATAGCTGCGACGCTTGGCAATTGTCGCTTCGCTAGGATTATTCGCCGCATAGTAATAGAGGTTAGGAATCTTGCCAATCAGAGAATCTGGATAACAGTCTCCCGACATTCCCATCTGTTTTCCTGGCATGAATTCCAAGGAACCATGCGTACCGAAATGCAACACGGCGTCAGCTTGCCACACTTGTTCTAAATAAGTATAGTAAGCGGCAAAACCGTGGTGCGGACTGGCGGAACGGGAGAACAGCAAGCGCATCGGGTCGCCTTCATAACCAAATGTTGGTTGCACGCCGATGAAAACATTGCCGAAATGTTTGCCGTAAATTAATAAGTTTTGACCGTCGCTGTTCAGATGTCCGGGAGGTGGGCCCCAGTTTTCTTGCAAGCGTTCGTAGTATGGTGTTAAACGCTCGTATTGTTCAACGGACATCCGATGTGCAATATTTAATTCGGGCGTGCTGTATTGTGCTTGGGCGTCGTGGATGACTTCCTGCATCAACGCACTAGCTGACTCTGGTAATTCTGGTACATCGTAACCGTTGTTTTTTAACGCTTTCATTACTTCGTAAATGGAACCGAATACATCCAAATACGCAGCAGTACCGACGTTACCTTTATCGGGTGGGAAACTGAAAACAGTGATTGCAACTTTCTTTTCTAATTTTGGTTTGCGGCGCAAGTTTGCCCAGCGAAGTGCACGTTGTGCAACTGCTTCGATGCGGTCTTGCAATGCGATCGCTTTTCCAGTTGCACCATCCCGACCGGATAATATAATTGGTTCGATCGCACCATCCAATTCCGGAATCGCAATTTGCAATGCCACTTGAATCGGGTGCAATCCCAAATCGCTATTTTCCCATTCTTCAGTGGTTTGGAACACCAAAGGCAACGCTACCATGTAAGGGCGATTCAACCGTTTGAGAGATTCGATCGCCTTTGGATGGTCTTGTCGCGCCGGCCCACCTACTAGGGCGAAACCAGTTAGAGAAACTACCGTATCTACTAATGCTGCCTTAGTTGTCGGATCGTAAAAGAAAGTATCTACAGGTTTGGAAAAGTCTAACCCTCCCGCAAACACGGAGATTACCCGTGCGCCCATAGATTCTAATTCTTGTACCATCGCTACGTAGTGAGCATCATCACCAGTAACTAAGTGCGTGCGTTGCAAAACTAAACCAACGCAAGGTGCTAAAGGGTCTTTTAAATCAGATGGAATATCATTGCGGCTGTTATACCAGTTGAGGTATTCTTTCACATCCTCAAACATCCGAGGTGCTAAAGGATGCCAAATCCCCAAATCTGGATAAACAACAGGTTCGGCATATTGGATTGCTTCTGCCTTGCCATTTTTGCCTTCTGCTTTTTTCAAGACATATTTGTCTGCCAGCATCAGCAAAAAGTTTTCCAAGTTTTCCGAAGAACCGCCCAACCAATATTGGAAACTGAGCATAAAATTGCGGGCATCCTGCGCTTTGTCCATCGGTAAGTATTTCAGGACTTTCGGCAGAGTTTGCAACAGCTTCAGCATCCCGTCTTGGAAGCCAGAGCCGGATTTTTCTTTGCGCTTCCGCATGAATTGCGCGATCGCACTTTTCGATTGGCCCAACTGCGCCATCGAGAAGCTGCCCATCTTGTTCAGGCGCATTACCTGGGGCATCGACGGGAAGACAACCGCCACATCTAGGCTGTCCCGCAGTGGTTCTACAACCGCAACTACCTTATCTGCTAAGTCTTCAATAAAAATGAGGGAAGCAATAAAAATATTGGCTTCCGCGACATCTCGCTTAAAGTCTTCGTAGTTCTCAGGGGCTCTGAGTTCTTCCAGCAGATAACCGCTAATTTCAATGGCAATGTTTGGATTATTTTGGTTTATCGAGCGAACCGCTGCTGATAGAGCGCTCTGATATTGCGGTTCTAGCACGACATAGACCACCTTAATAAGCTCGCGCCCTACTAGGTTTTCGGGTGCAATGTGTCTAATGGTGGACTTGACGTGAGTGAACATTCAGTTAAGCTCCTTATGAATGATGCGCGTTCTCTTCTTTTTGTTCATCCGAGTGCCTGTTGGCCTGAATGAGTCTTGAGTTTGGGCGGCTAATGGAATAGCATCCGTACTCAGTCCTCAAATCCGATCGCTCGGTTTTGTTCAGTTGCACTTTGAGTATTTTTACAGAAAACCCTTGCTAGGTGAGGCTTTTGGCCACCATCTGACACAATTTGATAAGAAATGTTTTGTCAACCGTACCCCCATCTCGGTATACTAGTTTTGTTTATTACCGTTATTTTTTTTAATATGGATACGATCGACAATTTAGACCGCGAAATAATCCAGAAATTTCAGCATTTTATGATTTTTGTTAAAATTTATTTATGTTGGTAATAATAGTTACATAAAACAAAAATTTATCAAATTTATTAATTAAACTTATTAAATGCCCCAGAAGTTGATTTTCTCAGATCTTGCACTAGGGCTAGAAATCGGTTTCTGGCAAGGGATCTTAGCTGAAAGCATATATTTCTCCTCTAGAAACCCGGTTTCTGATGTCTTCTTGAGAATGGTACAAGATCTGATACCAATTCACTTAAACGCTGTCACTTTTAATTTTGGCAGGGGGGCAGGGGGCGGGGGGAAGG
>DATNQN010000074.1 GCA_036703985.1 Leptolyngbyaceae cyanobacterium | reverse complement strand
AGCTTACACCAGTTCCATTATGTCTGGCGAAAAAATCAAAAAAAAGGGAGTAGTTAAATATGTTGGCCGCGTGAAAGAAAAGCGTAGAACGCCGCGCCGCCATAGCAGCTTTTATATTGGTCTACATGGCTATGCTTGGGTGGAATCCCTCGATTTATTTAGTGAACAAACTACTAAATTAATGTCTTTAAGTCCTCATAAATTACCTTATTATCAACGAGGTCGTCGCGCCGAAATCCTTATCCAGTCTACTTTTGAGCTATAGTTGTCGCCCCCTGAAGTCATGTCAAAGCAAATTACCAGTGCGCTCTTACCCCTTGATTGTTGTAGTTTTGGTTCTGTACGTTACTATTTGCTGTTTGCTCCTCCTAAATTTTCTTTAAAAAAAGATTAAGCTAAAACTAGCTTTTTTCTAGTTAAGGAGGATTAAGGTAAATAGAAAATACCTCATTTCATCACTGGTAAATTATCTTAATAATAAAGTAACTATTGATTTTGAAAATAGGTTGTACCTAAAGAAATAAAAATTTTTCATAGTTAATTTGTATCGATGAGAATTAGGATGCCGCCAGATGGAGAGTTCTAATTATATATGTATACGTATTTACAAAGTAAATTAATAATATTTTCCTTCTAAAGGCTAGTGCTAATTTATCTTTATCAGGTTATTGATAACTCTTTTGCTTTCTTGAAAAATGAGCGGCTTTCCGATGTTGAGGCCGATCGGAGGACGGCAGTAGGAGTAAGATGCAGTAAAACCAAGAATAAGTAATAATTTTATCTTAAAATGGTAAATAAACAAGTTAGATTGGAATTAGTTTACTAATTCATTTTTATGGTGTCAGAAACCTTTGCCTAGCAAAGGAAGCCTGATGTTACGTAAATGACAATAATACAATCTGACAGATTTTAATATCGTGTCTGACTAAAAATCGTTCGTTAAAGCCGCCGGGTAGCGAGGGACACGGAGAAATAGGGTTTTCAGATTTTGGCAAAGATGCACTATTGAAAATTAATGAACCGGACATGATATCGGCACTAAATTTGCGATCGTGACGTGCTTACACTGGAATAAAGTGGAATTATTTACTGGTAAAGCTGTAATCCAGCACATAAGGGTCAGCTAGTATGAATACGTTTGGGTATTTATTTACCATTCCTGGGTATCTTCCGATCGAACTAATTTATTCAAGTGGCAAGACGATGGTATATCGGGCTTTGCGAGAGGCGGATGAACAAGTAGTAGCGATCGAGCTACTCCAACGAGAATGCCCTAGCTTTACCGAATTATTGCAATTTCGCAATCGATACACGACAACCAAAAATTTAGACCATCCCGGAATCATTCGTCTTTATAGTTTGCAGCCATATGGCAATAGTTACGCCTTAGTGATGGAAGATTTCGGCGGCATTTCTCTCAATGAGTATATCCAAACGCGATCGCTAACTTTCACGGAAATATTGAAAATTGCTTTGCAACTTGCTGACATTCTGGATGCGCTATATCGAAATCGAATTATTCACAAAAATATTCAGCCTGCCAACATTTTAATCAATCCCGACTGCCAACAGATCAAATTGACAGATTTCTCAATCGCTTCTCTGCTACCCAAGGAAAGTCAAGAAATTCAAAATCCGAATATTTTAGAAGGAACTCTAGCATATTTATCGCCGGAGCAAACGGGACGGATGAATCGGGGAATTGATTATCGTACCGATTTCTATTCATTGGGTATCACGTTATACGAACTATTAACCGGAAAATTGCCATGTGAATGCAAAGAGCCGATGGAGTTGGTACATTGTCATTTAGCACACCCGCCAACTCCGCCTCATGAGACTAATCCTGAGATTCCGCTAATTTTGTCTCAATTAGTCCTCAAATTAATCGCCAAAAATCCCGAAGATCGCTACCAGAGTGCTTTGGGATTAAAGCACGATTTGCAGATCTGCTTATCCCAGTGGCAAGAAACGGGCAAAATCGAGTTGTTCGAGTTGGGAAAGCGGGATATATGCGATCGCTTTCGCATTTGTGAGAAACTTTACGGCAGACAAGCGGAAGTGCAAACGCTACTCGACGCATTCGATCGCATTAGTAAGGGTAGCACCGAAACGATCGTGGTAGCTGGATTTTCCGGTATCGGTAAAACTGCCGTCATCAACGAAATTCATAAACCAATTGTCAGACAACGCGGCTATTTTATCAAAGGAAAATTCGACCAACTTCAGCGAGCGCTCCCCTTATCTGCATTCGTGCAAGCCTTTCGAGATTTAATGACACAATTACTTTATGAAAGCGATGCACGATTAGCCCAGTGGAAAGATAAAATACTGGCAGCTTTAGGTGAAAACGCCCAAGCGATCGTCGAAGTAATCCCCGAATTAGAGCAGATTATTGGAGTGCAACCACCCGCTCCAGAATTATCAGGAAATGCCGCCCAAAATCGCTTTAACTTGTTATTTCAAAAATTTCTGCAAGTTTTTGCCACCAAAGAGCATCCTTTAGTCATATTTATAGACGATCTCCAATGGGCTGATGTCGCTTCCTTGAAGTTAATCCAATTACTGCTCTGCCAATTAGAGACTAATTATTTACTATTAATCGGTGCTTACCGAGATAACGAAATATTTCCCGCTCATCCCCTCATGCTGACATTAGAAGAGGTAAAACAAGAACGAATAATTTTTCACGAGATTACCCTTAACCCTTTAAGCCAAATTCATCTCAACCAGCTAATTGCCGACACCTTAAATTGCGATCGGCAAATGGCATTACCTTTAACCAAAATTGTTTATCAAAAAACCAAAGGAAATCCGTTTTTTAGTATACAGTTTCTCAAAGCATTACATGATGAAGGCGTCATTGTTTTTAATAGAGAGCGGGGTTATTGGCAATGCGATATAACTCAAATTAAAACTAAAGCCGTTACCGATGATGTAGTAGAATTCATGGGATTGCAATTGCAAAAATTGCCGATCGCCACTCAAAATGTATTGAAATTGGCCGCTTGCATTGGCAGCGAGTTCGATCTAGAAAAATTAGCAATTATTTGGCAACAGTCGCCCACGGCGACGGCTGCTGCTTTGTGGAATGCCCTGCAAGAAGAATTAATTCTGCCAGCTAGTGAAGTTTATAAGTTTTATCAAGATAACGGCAATCAAGAAGAAAGCAGCCAATTATCAATTCCCGATCGCCAATTACTCAATTATAAATTTCTCCACGATCGAGTTCAACAAGCAGCTTATTCGCTGATTCCAGAACCAGAAAAACAGTCAACTCACGTCAAAATAGGTCAACTTTTATTAAAAAGTACCTCAAAAGAAGAAATTGAAGAAAAAATTTTCTATATTGTCAATCAATTGAATTATGGAATTGAATTAATAAATCAACCGGAAGAACGAAAAAAAATAGTCCAATTAAACCTCATGGCCGGACGCAAAGCAAAAACCACAAACGCTTATGCTGCGGCGGTTGATTATTTAACAAATGCCATAAAGTTTTTACCCGCTGAAAGTTGGATAACCGATTATCAATTAACTTTAATAGTCTATGAAGAAGCGATCGAAGCTGCCTACTTGTGCGGTGATTTTTCCCAAATGGAATATTGGCAAGATATTTTACTATCGAAAGCCGTAACATTTCTCGATCGAGTAAAAACTTATGAAGTCAAAATTACTGCTTGTGTCGCCCAAAATAAACTGCGAGAAGGCATTGATGTAGCGCTCTTTGTCCTCAACCAATTAGGTATTGATTTTCCTTTAGAACCAACACCAGCCGATTGGCAAAAGGGAATTCAAGAAGTAACTGATAACTTAGGCGATCGACCAGTTGCCAGTGCGCTGGATTTACCCTTCATGAGCGATCCGAGTTGCCAAGCAGCATTGCGTATTTTAGTTAAAATAGATGCTCCTGTTTATTTATCTTTTCCGACGCTTTTACCTTTAACTATTTGCCGGGAAGTTAATTTATCTTTAGTCTATGGTAACGCGGCTGGCTCGGCAAAAGCTTATGCTAATTACGGCTTGCTTTTATGTTCGGGAATGGGAGATTTAGAAATCGGTTATCAATTCGGTCAGTTGGCTCTCAATTTATTAAAAAAGCTGGAATCGAAAGAAGCTATTCCTAGCGTTTACTTTTTAGTTAACTTTTTTATTCGACATTGGAAAGACCCCCTGCGTCAAACATTAAAACCACTGCAAGAAGCATATACGATCGGTTTGGAAACAGGAGATTTGATTCACGCTGCCGTCGCTGTTGAAAAATACTGCTATCATGCGTATTTTGCAGGCGAACCATTGCCGTTGTTAGCAATAGAAATGAAAATTTATGGCGAAAAAATAGTGCAATTAAAGCAACACGTAGCGATGTGTACCCATGAAATTCATTGGCAATCACTGCTGAATTTAATGGGAGATACTGAAAATCCCCGTCTTTTGATCGGTAATGTTTGCGATGAAAGGGTGATTTTGCCGCGCCATCTCCGAGATAACACCAGAACTGCCCTTTTTTATTTATATTTTAATAAATTATTTCTGTGTTATTTATTTGACGATTATTACCAAGCTTTAGAAAATGCCGGATTTACCGAACAATATTTAGATGGTGGCAACGGTCAATATAGTTCATTTCTATTTTATTTTTACGATTCTCTGACGCGATTAGCTCTTTATACTAGTAGTTGCCAAAGCGAACGAAATAAGATTCTGCAAAAGGTAGCAGCTAATCAAGAAAAAATGCTTAAATGGGCGCATTATGCACCGATGAATTTTCAGAATAAATGTGATTTAGTAATGGCAGAACGATATCGAATCTTGGGAGAAAAAAAAGAAGCTATCGATTATTACGATACAGCCATAAATTTAGCCAAACAAAACGAGTTTCTTCCCGAAGAAGCACTAGCCTACGAATTGGCTGCTAAATTCTATTCGGATTGGGGAAAAGAAAAAATCGCCCAAAGTTACATGATTGAAGCTTATTACTGTTACAACCGTTGGGGTGCTACAGCCAAAATAAAACACTTAGAAAAACTTTATCCGCAGTTACGTACTGCTTCCACTTTAGCAGCTTTAGATTTTCCTACTCTCTGTCAAGCTTCCCACGCTCTTTCTAAAGAAATTAATTTAGATAAATTACTGACTATTTTGCTCAATACGGTGATTACCAATGCGGGGGCTAGTAAGTGCGTATTGATGTTGCTGTGGGATAGTGTTTTGCAAGTGGAAGCGGTGACTGAAATCGGACAAACAGCTAGAATTCTACCAGGGATTCCAGTTGAGGAAAGCGTTGATATTCCGCTGACGCTGATTTATACGGTTAAGCACAGTTTACAAACTATTGCGATCGACGATGCAACTAAAGAAGTTTCTTTATTAGCAGATGCTTACGCGATCGAACACCAGCCTAAAAGTATTTTATGTATGCCGATTTTGAATCAAGCTAAACTGGTGGGAATGTTGTATTTGGAAAATTGCCAAACAACGGGAGCATTTACGCAAGAACGAGTAGAAATCTTGAATTTATTATGTATGCAGGCCGCTATTTCCCTGGAAAACGCCCGACTTTACGAGCAATTAAAAGATTATTCCTATCATTTAGAAATTAAAGTAGCCGAACGGACGGCAGAATTAGAAAAAGCCAATCAAGAACTTTATCGGATCGCTACTTTGGATGGTTTAACTTTAGTGGCAAATCGTCGTTGTTTTGATTCTTATTTACAGGAACAATGGCAAAAACTTACGATCGCGAAACAGCCGTTAGGACTTTTGTTATGCGATATCGATTTTTTTAAACTTTACAACGATCGTTACGGTCATCAAGCTGGTGATGAATGTTTAAAACAGGTGGCCCAATTTTTAAGTCAATTAGTCAGGCGATCGAGTGATTTAGTGGCTCGTTATGGGGGTGAGGAATTCGCGATCGTATTACCAGATACCGATCGGCTAGGAACGATACAAGTTGCAGAAAGAATTGGTTCGGAAACCAAACGACTGCAATTACCTCACGCTAAATCGCCGATCGCACCTTATATTACCCTAAGCGTGGGTGTAGCTAATGTAGTCCCCGATCGAGAAGGGTCTTGGACAACTTTGATTTCTACTGCCGATCGCGCATTGTATAAAGCTAAAAATGCGGGGCGAAATCGATATTTTGTTGATTAGACTTCTCCAGAAAAGATTGTAAAGTTAAGAGTAGGGGTTCTCGCATTCGGACAGAAAATATAGGGTTTGAGTCATAAATTGTCGCCCGAATGCGAGAGCCCGTACAAAGGCTCTACAAATGTTTCTTTTTAACAAGTAGGAGTCTTCAGGGTCGGAGGAATGGGATTAGCTACGCGATCGGTCAAAACTATTTGACCATCGGATGCGATCGACCAGCCAGTAGCTTCCACAATAGGAGAATGATGAATTGATAATTCTCCCCTTCTCCGACTCGCTCCCTCACCTACTCTCCCCTGCTGAGAAACTAAGATGGGTCTTAAATCCATCCAAGTAGCTTCATCCCCAATTACTTCATAGGGATTAGGTGGTAGTCCACCCCTACCGGTAACGGTAAATTGTCCTCGTTCCGAACTGGGACGACGACAAGTAGAGGTAACTAATCGAGTGGCATCGACTACATTTTCTGGCAATTGTACTAAACCGGAACTGGGGTCAACATCAGGCGTTTCGATTTCCACCGTACCTTGCAGTTGTGGCCCACCCTGTTGGGAAACTGCTGTAATGTCACTGGTAAGCAATTGTCTGGCATCGAGAAGATCGGAATCGAGTAAAGTTTGCAGTTCTTCTCGCGTGCGGGAACGTGCGCCAAAAATAGCTTGAGCGTTGATTCTCACTTGTCCGCCAGCCGCTTGTTCGGCATCGGCGCTAATATCGCTGTTTTCCAGGGCGGCTAAAGTACCCGTATTGATGGTGATGTTACCGCCAGTAGCATCTCCGAAAGCATTAGTAGTAATCGTGCTGTTTTGGCGCAGTTGAATACCAGTGGCGTTGAGGGTGATGTTGCCTTGTTCTCCCGCTTTGGTATTGGCGTTTAGAGATGCTTTATTGTTCAAATTAATTGTATTTGCGTTAACTAAAATACTGCCTGCACCTAAATTTCCCCCATCATCACTGACGCTGATTAAACCACCATTTTCAACTTGCAAACGAGGAGTTTCTACTACTACGTTACCTCCCTTACCAACCGCCTCTTCATTTACAGAAGCCAACAGCCTACTCGGTGTTTCGTCAAATGTAGAAGTACCCGATACTTGAACGAAATCAGTAGCTAAAACAGTTAAGTTACCTGCATTCCCAAAACCAAGCGTACCGGTATTGATTTGGCCACCATCTGTCACCCGCAAGCGAGGAGTTTCGATGATGACGTTACCGCCATTGCCGACAGAATAAAAAGCAGAAGCAAATAAGCTGCTCAATTTCCCCTCGGCGGTTGAAGTACCAGATATTTCAACTAAATCGCTAGCACGAACGATTAAGTTACCGCCATCTCCCAAAAAATATGCACTCGTGCTGATACTTCCACCACCAGTCACTAATAATCGAGGAGTTTCAATAGTTAAATTTCCTCCTTTCCCTTCTCCCTCTGTCTGAGTGGATAAGTAACTGATGCGATCTTTCTTAGTAGCTTCTTGGCGGCGGGTGGCTTCCCGTTCTTCAATATAAGCACCGGACACTTCCACTAGTTCGCTCGCCCGCACGATTAAGTTGCCTGCATCCCCGATTCCATCAGTACCGGTTTCCACTCTCGCACCATTGGTCACTAAGAAACGAGGGGTTGCGATCGTAATATCCCCCCCTCTGCCCGTAGCTTCGTCATCTTCAACAGAAGTCGATATCCAAGTGGGGCCATAATCGGGGGAATAACCAGAAACTTCTACGGTATCAGTAGCCTTGATAGTTATACTGCCTGCATTTCCCGACCCCCTCGTGTCAGTAAAAATCCTCGCAGCACCCTTCATTAGTAGGCGACCCGCTTCAACGGTGATGTCACCAGCACTGCCTTCTCCATTAGTGCTAGTCACCAAGCTGCTGGGAAAGCCACCATCAGGAGGTCGATCGGATAGTTCAAATAACTCGGTAGTCCGGATGGTGATGTTGCCTGCATTTCCCTTACCATCTGTACTGGTATTAATTTCACCACCTTTAGTGACTAGCAAGCGAGGAGTTTCGATCGCAATATTACCCCCATTGCCCGTGGCGTCTTCATCGTCTACAGAAGTAAATAAGCCACTGGCATCGTTGCCTCTTCTGACACCTGATATTTCGACCAATTCTGTAGCCCGGATGGTGATGTTACCCGCATTACCTTGCGCCAGCGTGCGAGTATTAATCTCGGCACCGTCGGTAATCAGTAAGCGAGGAGTTTCGATCGTAATATTACCCGCGTTGTTGCCGGTCACACCTCTGTCGAATAAATCTCTGAAAAACGATCGACTGGTGCCGAGCAATCTACTGGGATTTCCTTTGCTGGAACTACCGGATATTTCCACCGCTTCTTTCGCCCGAATCGTTAAGTTACCGCCATTTCCAGGCCCAATTGTATCGATACTGACAACTCCACCTTCGGTTACCAACAAGCGTCCCGTTTCAATGGTAATGTTTCCCCCAGCCCCGGTTGCCAATCCAAAAATAGTGTTTGATAAGTCGCTGTTAACTCTTTGCTTGGGGTCAGTCCCGGATATTTGCACGAATTCCCTGGCTTGTACGGTAATATTTCCAGCCTTTCCATCTCCAGCCGTGCCATTACTAAGCGTTGCACCGCCAGCGACGAGTAAGCGATTTGTTTCAATGGTGATGTCACCCCCCTTGCCCTTTCCACCTAGCTGAACGCCTGCATTCAAAAAACTGGCTGTGACTTCATCCTCAAGGGGGGCAACTCCAGACACTTCCAGTGCTTCACTGGTCAGAATGGTTAAGTTTCCGCCGTTCCCCAGCCCAAGTGTAAGGGTATCGATCCCCGCACCACCTGTCACCAAAAATTGCGGTGTTTCGATCGTGATGTCACCGCCGTTACCTGTTGCTTTTGGCAAAACTTGACTGTAGATCCCGCTAGATATTTCTCCTGTAGGGGTAATACCGACAAGCTCAACTGCTTCACTTCCCTTTACCGTTAAGTTTCTACCCGGTTGACTTCCCAGATTACTAAGATCGATTACAGAACCGTCTGCGATGCTGATACGTCTGCCTCGTACTTGGATTGCACCATTTCCATCACCGCGAGTAGTGGCAGAAGCAGCTTGGATGAAGCGAATATCTTGAAAATTGTCGATCCCTGAATAATCTAGCGTCCAACCTGATTCGTTTGTCGTGAGGTTGACTAAACCGGAACTTCCCACGCTGCCTAGTTCGATTCTTCCACTAAAAGCGGTGAGATTTCCCCCGTCGAGAATTACTTCACCCCCCACTAATGCTAAGGTTTGACGGGGATCGACTTGCAATCCAGTTGGGCGATCGCTAAAGTCAATTACATCTATTTCCAGTGGAAATGGGCTGGGATTTAACTCAACTTCTTCTGACTTAACCTGCAAGTTATGCCCGGTTCCTTGCACGGTAATGCGACCGGGATTTTCGCCAAATCCCAAACCGATCGGAACATTCACTGTTAATATGGGTGGCGCTTGGGGATTGGTGGCGCTAAATTCAAATCCATCAAACGCAATTCGATCAGCACTGCTGGCTAAAAAGGAACCTCTTAAGTCTAATCTGGCATTTGGCCCAAATACGATCCCGTTGGGGTTAATCAAAAATAGGTTGGCATTGCCCAAGACTCCCAACCTACCCAAAATGTTGGAAGGTTGACTACCTGTAACTCGACTGAAAATATGGATAATTCCTTCAGGATTAGTAAAATATGCTCCTCGTCCCTGGTTAATATTGAATTCCTGAAAACTGTGGAATATATTCGCTCCGCGAATCGCACCGCCGTCAATTCTGTCACTATTTACGCCATTAATTTCCAAATTTGGCACAACTCGCGAGTTTTCGTTGCCTAACGTACCATCTGGAACAATTTGCGCTTCGGCAGAGGCAATGCAAGCAAATAGACCCAATGCGGTACTAGTGGAAAAATGGAACAAAGATCGATTTAATTGGTATATTCTAAGGTTTGCCATCACAGGTTTTGGGTCGTTGCAAAAACGAAGATATTTACCTTGAGTTACCCTGAAGTTCTGAAAATGAGCGAAAAAGTGGTTTTTAACGAAATAAAGCCAAGTTATTTTCTAATATTGTGCAATATAGCCGTCCTATTTGAGTAATGAACCCCACCCTAGCCCTGCCCTTATCAAGGGGAGGGATGTCAAAAATATGATTATTATTCAATACATTATTATCGGATTAACTTACATTGGACTGGGGCTGGGTTACTTACCTGGTTTGCGAATGAACCGCACTACCATTGCTTTGGTTGGTGCTGCTTTGCTGATGGCATTGGGCGTACTGGATCTCAAGTCGGCATGGACGGCAATTGATTATAAAACTTTGGTATTTTTATTCGGAATGATGGTAATTAGTGCCAATCTTGCGGTGTCTGGTTTTTTCCAATTGGCATTAGATTACATTATGCGATCGATCCGGAGTCCTTTTGGTTTGCTGGTTGCGTTAACTTTTGGTAGCGGTATTCTTTCTGCACTATTTCTCAATGATACGATCGCCCTAATTATGACTCCGTTAGTCGTGGGTTTAACTGAATCTCTCAGTATCAACCCGATTCCCTATTTGTTAGCATTGGCGGGGGCAACTAATTTGGGTTCTGTCGCAACGATCGGTGGCAATCCTCAAAATATTTTAATTGGTTCTTTTTCTAATATCGGTTATTTAGATTTTGCCAAAGCACTGACACCTCTGGCATTCATAACTTTAGTAATTCAAATTGGCTTGTTGTGGTGGTTATATCCGGAAGTGCGATCGCTCGATTCCAGTTTAAAACTTCCTCATTTACGTTACCGAATATTTCAACCGCTACTAACTAAAAGTATTTGCATCACCATCGGGCTATTAATAGCTTTTTTAGTTGGTATACCGATGGCTGAGGCAACTTTAATTGCTGCCGGACTTTTGTTGGTTACCAGAAGAATCAAGCCAAACCGCATTTTGAAAAAGGTAGATTGGGATTTGTTGTTAATGTTTTCCGGGCTATTTATTTTAACGGAAGGGGTGCAGAAAGTAAGTGATTTAAGTTGGTTTTCTAGTTGGGTTAACCACCCCATCAATATTTTAGGAGTAACGGCAATCTTGTCAAATTTAGTTTCTAACGTGCCAGCAGTGTTGTTACTTCACAATTTAATACCCGATCCCGATCGCCAAACTTGGTTGTTATTAGCAGCCGCTTCTACGTTAGCAGGTAATCTAACTTTATTGGGTTCGGTAGCTAATTTAATTGTTGCTGAGGCAGTTGCCAAAGAAGGTCATCAATTGAGTTTTTGGGAACATTTACGTTTTGGGTTACCATTAACAATAATTACGTTGATTATTGCTTATTTTTGGCTTTATTGAATATACTAAATAAAAGTTATAGCGCTTTAGAAACCCGGTTTCTTGGAGAAACCGGGTTTCTATCCCTTACTGAAAATCAATCTATGCTTACTCTGCTTTCTTCACAAACTGCTTTGGCAGAAAAAACTATCAGTCTGGTTGCTTCGGATATGGACGGTACTCTGACCCGATATGGCAAATTTACTTCTGTTTTATTGAAAGCTTTGGAAGAATTATCTGCTGCCAATATTGCTGTGTTAATAGTAACTGGTCGTTCGGCAGGATGGGTGCAAGGATTGAAAAGTTATTTGCCAGTGATGGGTGCGATCGCAGAAAATGGAGGAGTCTATTTTAGTAGAGATCGCGAACAACCAGAACTTTTAACATCTATTCCCGATTTGATAGTTCATCGTCAGCAATTAGGGAAAATGTTTGCGAAATTGAAAAGGGAATTTCCGCAAATCCGAGAATCAACGGATAATTGTTTTCGTCTGACTGATTGGACGTTTGACGTGCAAGGATTGAATTCTCTCGAACTTCAACAACTAGGAACTCTTTGCGTAGAAGAAGGATGGGGCTTTACTTACAGTACCGTACAATGTCATATTAAACCTCAAAATCAAACTAAAGCAATTAGTTTGTTACAAGTATTAAAAAATCATTTTAGCGAACTGAATAGAGATGAAATTATTACAGTAGGAGATAGTCCTAATGATGAGTCTTTGTTCGATCGCGTTATTTTTCCTTTATCTGTGGGAGTGGCTAATATTTTACACTACACTGACCAATTGAAGCATTTGCCAACTTACATTACTTCTCTAGAAGAAGGGGAAGGATTTAACGAATTAGCGCAATTTTTATTAAAAAATAACTCGGAGGTCAGTATTCACGATCGATAATGAATGAAAATTTGATTGCTTCTTTCCGGTAAGCGAGAGCCATCTTAGGTAATAATAACTATTCTCACTCTATTATTATTCGGAATGGCAATTATCATTATTCACCCCACACCTGGGCCAACTTCCAAAGAAAAAATATTAGCATTTATTGAAGGTGAAGGAGAAGGGGTTATTCTACGAGACATTTGTAAAAATGTCAATCGTCCCATGTCAATGGTGCAACGTTATTTGAAAATTCTGATGAAAGAAGGGAAGATTCACGCCCAATTATCATCGAACGGGATGCAAATAATTTATTATCCAGGAAGGCGACCCAAGAATCACTAATTTGGTAAGTTGTAGTTTACCATTTAGGTTGGGAAGCTAGCAAAGAAGTTGCGGCTTCCTGATTTAATGGTTTTGAAAAGAAGTAACCTTGTCCGTATTCGCATTTTAGCGATCGCAATTTTTCCATTTGCGCTTCTGTTTCCACACCTTCGGCAACTACATCCATCCCTAAGTTATGGCTAAGCATGACAATAGTTTGTACGATTGCGGCATCTTCAGCCGTTTCCCCCATCCGACTGACAAAAGAACGATCGACTTTTAACGTATCTACGGGAAAGCGGTGTAAATAACTTAAAGATGAATAACCAGTACCAAAATCGTCAATACTAAATCGAAGATTTAAGGTTTTTAAAACTAAAATTTTAGCGATGGTTGATTCTACATCGTTCATCGCCATGCTTTCCGTAATTTCTAGTTTTAAATTATGGCCATTCAGTTGGGTTTCTTTGAGTATCTGTTCTATTTTGTCAGTTAAATTTGGTTGAGAAAATTGTTGACTAGAAAGATTAACGCTTAACATCAAAGGTGGTTGCATCTGAAATTTTTCTTGCCATATTTGCAACTGGCGACAAGACTCTCTCAATATCCATTCACCCAATTGTACGATCGAGCCCGTTTCCTCTGCTACTGGAATAAATTCCGCTGGCGAAATGAATTTACCTTGAGAATTTTGCCAACGCATTAATGCTTCAAAACCTGCTATCTTACCTGTAGTCAGACAAACAATAGGTTGATAGTACACGGAAAATTCTTGGGTAGTTCCTTCCATTAAGGAATTAATCGCCCGACGCAGGTCAGTTTCTAATTGCAAGCGATTTACTACTTGAGTACGCATACCTGTAGAAAAAACTTCATAGCGTCCTTTTCCTAATGCTTTAGCGCGATACATCGCGGTGTGGGCATCTCGTAGTAGTTCTGTTGGTTGATAATCATGACCAGCTTGATTAAAAGCTATCCCAAAACTAGCAGATGTAAAGATTTCTTGACCTTTGATATTAAATGGTAACGCCAGTTTTGTTTGTAGTTCATCAGTAAAAGAAGTGACTTGATTAATATCTTTAATATTTGTCAATAAAATCGCAAATTCGTCTCCGCCAATTCGCGCCACTGTATTTTGTTTTTGCACGTTCTCCTTTAGTCTTTTCGTTACGGAGAGTAACAGCAAATCTCCCAAATGATGGCCGAAGCTTTCATTAATAATTTTGAAACGATCGAGGTCGAGAAATATGACTGCTAATAATAAATTTTCGTTTAATTTGCTATTATTGATGAATTCCGTTAAACGCTTTAAAAATAATTTTCTGTTTGGTAAATTTGTTAAATTATCATAAAAAGCGTCGTGAAATAGTTTATAAACAACCATCGTGACGCCAGTTCCTAGCATTGCTAATACGGGGACTACAAAAGGTATCCATCCTGATTGGATAAAGCAAGTAAAACAAATGGCAAACAGTCCCGTTACTGCCGTGCTGCCAGCTAATCCTAAAGCTAAAGGATGGCGAAAACGCCAAACTAAAATTGCCCCTACTAACGACCAACTCCAGATCCATAAATATTCTCCCCATTGAGGCCAAAACCAAAACTGAGAACGATCGTCTAGTACTTTACTGAGAATTTGACTAACCATTTGAGCATGGACTGTCACCCCAGGCATCATGGCTTTTTCCCGATCGGTTGCATTGTAGGGAGTAAAAAATATATCCTTTTGACTGGGTGCGGTCGTACCGATTAATACTACTTTGTCTTTTACCCAGTCCGGGTTGATTTTCCCTTGCAATACTTCGGTTAGCGTAACTTGGTTGGCGATATTTCTACTGCGATATTTAAGTAAGATTTGATATCCTTGAGAATCTATATTTTGATATCCACCAGAGTTACTTGTTAAAGATAAAAATTTAGCATTATTTATTTGGAGATAATTTCGTTTGATTTTTAAGGTGTTATTTCTGTCTTTTAGATAGTTCAGGCTAACTTGTAAAGAAAAAGAGTAAAGTGGTTTTTTATCTACTTCGGCATACATTAAATTACGGCGGATTACTCCATCTAAATCGAGGATGAAATCGTTAAAACCGATTCTTTCCTTGGGAACTCCTGGTGGCGGTGGAATATCGCTTTTATCAAGATCCGTTAACTTGGTAATGACAATCACATTGGCAGCTTGTAGTTGCTTAAGTAGTTCTTGCCGACCTGGTGGTTGAGGTAAATCTCGATGAATATCTAAACCGATCGCTTTAGGCTGGAAAGATTGCAACTTGGCAATCAGAGTAGCAATGGTTAAATCGGAGATCGGCCATCGCTTCTGGGCTTGGATATCTTTTTCCGTAATTTCAACAATTAAAAGGCGCGGATCTATACCCGAATCGGGCTTTAACTGGGTCATGCGATCGAATTCCGCCAGTTCGAGAGGTTGCAAAAATTCCATTTGTCTCACTCCCAGCAGCAAAGTTGTAATCAATAAGCTGCTAGCGACCACGGGTTGTTGCCACAAAAAAGGAATTATTTGGCCGATCGGTCTAACGATCCGCCATTTGGCGGTTGTTGAAAATATAGAAAGCAGAGTAAATAAAATATTTTTAGTCACAAATAATACTACATCACCTCTAAAATTTTATTAACGCAAGGTACAAAGGCCGATCCTGATTTTTTCTTAATTATGTATTAATTAGATTTTGACTGGCAATTCTGTCTGAGGGAGTAAATACTAGACGTAAGTGTAACTTAGGATAGAACGGTAAAAATGTAAGGTTTTTGCTCAAGCTCGGTCATGGTTAGAGTAAGGAAGAACTAATTAAGTAAATTTTTGGAAAAAATTAAGATCGAGACATGATTTTTACAACAAAATTACGGATAATTACGGTGGTTAATTTATGTAAACATAACTGTATGATCGAATAGGGTTAAAAATCAAAAAAGTCGCGCACAAGCAAACATCTACCAATATGTCTAAGATAATATTTCACAAAATAATTGTCACAATTTGTTTAGGATTCTTACTTACCATATTTTCAGACAGTTTGACCAAACAAGCAATAGCAGATAATGCTGATGAATCTGCTAGACAAGGTTTACCAGGCCGACGGGTGGGCGGCGGCACTAGGGGTGGACAGTTAGAGATACTACCTTTAACTGCATTGGTTCCAGAAAATACCCAGATTACAACTATTGCAGAAATTCCTACTTTATTTTTCTACGTACCGAAAACTCAAAGTTCGCAGAAAGTAGAATTCATATTGAGCGATGAAAACGAGAAGGAAATTTATAAAATAAACTTTACTACTAACGGTAACGCTGGGGTAATCGGTGTCAAAGTTTCCGCGAACGGTCAAGAAAAACCTTTAGAATTGGGCAAGAATTACAGTTGGTTTTTTTCAATTGTTAGCAATCCTAACGAACCTTCTAGTACTGTTTTTGTAAATGGTTCGATTAAAAGAATTCAGCCCAGTCAAGATTTAGTCACCGAACTAAAAGATAAATCTCCTTTAGAACAGGTAGAGCTTTACGTAAATAAAAGTTATTGGAGCGATGCACTTTATACTTTAGCGGGGTTACGTAAATCTAATCCCAACGATCGCTCTGTTGAAAGTAAATGGAGAGAGGTTTTACAGTCTCTTAAATTGGATAATATGATTCAACAACCGCTAGTTGATTATCAAGTTTTAGCGAAGCAAACCGATCTAGAAGACATGGAAGTTCAATAGGTTTCTTCCACCAAGAAAGGTGCGTTACGTGGAATTATTGTAGAGACGTTGTATGCAGCGTCTCTACTTTTTTTGAGAGGTCTAATGTATCTGTCTGGCTACCAATCGGGCAAATAATCCTGGTTGTTTAATTAGTTCTTCAAAAGAACCGACTTGCACTACTTTACCTGCTTCCATGACGTAAATTCGATCGGCATAACGGATGGTACTGAGACGGTGGGCAATGACGATTCTGGTAGCGTTGAGTTTTTGTAAATTTTCCGTGACGATCGCTTGAGTGCGGTTGTCGAGAAAACTGGTTGCTTCATCCATGAGCAGAATTTTTGGTTTCAAAACTAGCGATCGCGCAATTAAAAGTCGCTGTCGTTGACCGCCAGATAAGTTGCTGCCACCTTCACTTACTACGGTGTGCATTCCCATTGGCATTTGTTCGATATCTTTCGCTAAACCTGCCATTCGGGATGCTTCCCAAACTTCGTCCATCGACACTAATGCGCCGCCAGTGATGTTATCGAAAATGGAACCTTGCATCAGGCGACCGTTTTGCAGTACTACTCCCATTTGCCGGCGAATTGCTTGTAAATTTAATCCGGCTAAATCGCGATCGTCGTAGTAAATCTTTCCCTGTATGGGAGTTTCAAATCCCAATAACAAGCGAAAAACGGTTGATTTGCCACTCCCGGAAGGGCCAACGATCGCGATAAATTCGCCCGGTTCTGCATGAATGCTAACGCGATCGACAGTTATCGGTCCATCTTCGCGATATCGGAAAACTACATTATCCAAAGCTACCTTACCCCGAAGCGTCCCCGGGTCTGTTTGTTGAGAATCTGATTCTAATTTTCCCTGTAAAATTGGTTGCGCCCGTTCCCACAAAGGGGCAATTTGAATAATCCTCATTAAGGTATTGCTAAGGGAAGTTACGCCACCAAAAAAAGTACCGAAAGCCGCATTAAAAGCTAAAAATGTCCCCAAATTCAAGCCGGCTTGTCCGGTAGCAGCACTTTGAATAGATGCAAATCCAAACCAATAAATCAAAATTGTACTAGCTAAGGATAATAACTCGTTAAATACGGAAACAATATCGCTAATGCCGATAATTTGCCAGTTGAGTTGATTTTGTTGGCTGTATTTTTTCGCCCAAGCTGCAAATGCTCTTTCTTCTGCGACTGCTACTCGCAATTTCGGTATGCCATTAATTAGTTGTAAGACTAATCCCTGGATTTCCCCGGCTAGTTGTTCTTGTTTTCGTTCTTGCCTTAATAAAATTAAACTAGAAATAACGGTTAAAATTACGGCTAAAAAAGTAATAGCTAATGCCACTAAAGTCAGTGGAAAGCTATAAATAAACATGAGTCCTAAATTGAGGAGAGAAAATAAGCCGTTTAACAAAGTGCGTTGAGTTGCCCCGCTAACTAAGCTATAGATTTGATTGATTGCCATAATCCGCACTAGTAAATCGCCGATGGTAAATTGACGAATTAAAGACGGACTTAATCTGAGCAATCGATCCCAAATGGCTGTTTGTAAGGTGTGATTGATGCCATTGGAAACTCGCAAAGAGATTAATCCTTGGGAAAAATTTAAGGTAGTTTGGCCAAAAGCTAGTGCTAATAATCCCAAAGCAATTTGTAATAAAAGTATGCGATCGCCATTGGGAATTGCATGATTAATTAAAATTGCCATTGCTTGGGGAGTTGCCATCCCTAACAAGGTGCCGATAATTCCCACGATCGTGATTTTGGCAATATCTATTTGATAGCCTTTAACCCCAAATTGGAATATTTCAAAAGCTTTGTTTACCACCGATGGTAATGGGCGATAAAACATATAAGCTTCTGGCGCGATCGTATTTGCGATCGCATCATCGATCGGCGTCCGAGTCCGCAATTCGGGGTCAAATAGTACGTAACGATAGCCTTTATTGCGATCGACTAACAAAGCCACCGGGTGGTTATCTTGAGTAAAAGCTAACAAAGGCCCATGTTCTGTTTCCCACCATTTTCCCGCCAAAATCACCCGCCTAGTGCGAATCCCCGATGTTAAGGCAATCTCTTCTACCGGATCTCTTCTTCCCTCACTTTCAGATTTTAAGGGCGGCTGAATGGTAATTCCCAGTTCTTTTGCTACTGCACCAGCCGCCATTAACAAGGAAGAGGACGTTCCCTCCTGGAAGTCCGCCTGCTTTCGGTTAAAAGTAGAAGCTAAAGATTGCAAGGCACTGTCTGTTACCTGCGCGTTTAGCTGCTGCAATTGCTGAAATTGCGTAAATTCTGACTGGATTTTTTCTTGATAGCTTTTCTGTAAATAATCATAAAAATAACTGTGAAATAATTGCAATCCTTCCAACAATTCTTCACAATCATTGAAAGTATTTTTTACGGTGAATTTTACTGTTTCAAGTGCCTCTATCCAGCTTAAAGCAGCTAAAGGAAACCGGGGAGAACTGGCATCTAAAATTAACCTTTTTTCGCCCATCCAAGCCGCTTGCCCGTCTAAAATTCTTACCCAGATTACTCCTTTAGCAGGTGCTTGTAATGTTTGTGCTGGGGATAAAATTTCCTTGTTTAAATCTGATGCTAGTAAGTTGGCTGGCGCTTCATAAATGGCAGTTGCTACAATTATTTGACTTAAATGATTTATCCATTTTTCTAATAAATAAATCACTTCTTTATCGGCGGCTACTATCCTTGCTGCAACATCAAAAACATTGATTTCTAACAGTTCCGTTTCTTCAATTGCTACGGCCAGCATACCATACTGGGGAATCGAAAATCGGGAATCGGGAATGGGTGTAATTTCTTTTTTCTCGTTCCATAATTTTGCACCAAACAAGGCTTCACCCGCACCAACACTAAATAAATAACGGCGATCGCCTATCGGTTCTCCTCCTTCTACTCTGGTAGCAAATATTGCTAGCGTACCAGATTGAATCGCCCACATCTTGCGATCGTCATCAAGTAGGAGCGGTTGATTTCCGGTTATTTTATGGCTGGCGTTCGCTAAACTCGGTTTAAACAATGTAATTCTTCAACCAAAGCAAAAGGAAATTTTGATAATTACCACTTAAGTAGATGTGGTAATTTCTTTAGCTTAACTTTTCATATCTTGGTTTTGAATCGTTTATTCTTTGGAAGTTCCCGATCGAAGCAATACTTTAAGAATCGATTCGCTTTTGCTTGGTAAATCTGACACTCAGTATGCTGAATATTAGCTACCAATCGAAGCCGCGTAAATTCCTCCCTGCTGCCGTAATGTTTCGTGAGTTCCTCTCTGTATTACTTTGCCTTTTTCTAGTACGATAATTTCATCGCAATCCCTAATTGTACTGAGGCGATGGGCGACGATGATACAAGCACAGCCTCGTCGTCGCAAATTGCGATCGATAATCAACTCAGTTTCCGCATCCAACGAACTGGTAGCTTCATCCAAAATCAAAATAGAGGGATCGATCGCTAATGCTCTGGCAATTTCTAAACGCTGGCGTTCTCCTCCACTAAAATTTGCTCCCGCTTCGGCAATTTCTGCATTGTAGCCGCCCGGTAAAGACATAATTAAGTCATGAATGGCAGCATCCTGACAAGCTCTAACTAAATTTTCTTGAGTCAGGATAGGATTCCATAAAGTAAGATTTTCTCGCACGGTTCCCTGAAATAAAAATATATCTTGCTCCACCATAGCCAAGCTATTTGCTAATACCAAACGGGGAATGCGATCGCGAGATACTCCATCAAAAGTAATCTCTCCTTGCCAAGGCTTGTACAACCCGACTATTAGCTTGGCAATGCTCGATTTTCCCGAACCACTACTGCCCACTAATGCGATGCGTTGTCCAGGCTTTAAAGTTAAATTAAAGTTATCAATTAAAGGCGATTCTAAAGGACTATAACCAAAAGTAACATTACGCAATTCAACATAACCCTGTAACTTGGGAGAAGGGGAAATGGCAGGATAAGATAATGGGGAGAAATTTTCGTTTAAAATCTCGCTGGTTTTCCCCCTTTCACCTGCTACTTCCGGATCGACGGGATTTTCTAAAATATCATCAAGGCGTTCTAAATCAGCTTCTAATAATTGCAAGGTACTACCGAAATTCACTAGATTATTTACTGGAGCTAAAAAACTGTTAACTAAACTTTGATAAGCCACTAACATTCCAATTGTTAAAGTACCGTCAATTACCCGCCAGCCGCCGATTACCATCAGTGTAGTGCTGGCTAGCGCCGTCAAAATAGTTGGCAGTAAAGTTAAAATTTGACTTTGCAAAGCTAATTCTTGTTGGGCATTGAGAGCTTTAGTTTGGTATCCGGCAAACTTAGCGAATAAATCTGGTTCTAACCCAGAAGCTTTGATAGTTTCAATTGATTGAAGTCCGTCAATGGTTGCGCCAGAAAGTTTACTAGTTTGCTGACTAATTTTAAAATTAGCATCAACTCTAATTTGCCGAATTACTTGCAAAGTAGCGATATTAATCGCCGCAAAACTGACCGTCATTACGGTTAACACCCAGTCATACATTATCATTAATATTGCATAAAATACCAACATTATCGTATCGATAACTGTTGTAGATATACTATTAATTACTCCGATTACTTTGTCATTTAATGCGGTACGATTGGCAATTTCTCCGGCAAAGCGTTGAGCGTAAAATCCGACTGGTAAACGCAAAATGTGCCAAATAAATTGCCCGGTCATCATTGCTGACAGCTTAATTGTCAGCCGCCGTAAATAAATTAATCGCAATCGGGCTAATAAACTTTGAATGATCGCGGTAAATACCATTCCCAATAATAAAGGGCGCAACCAATCCTCACGACCTTGCACGAGAATTTCATCGGTAAAAACTTGGCTGAATGCCGGTACAGCTAGACGAGGAACAGTCAGCAACAATCCGGCAAAAATGCAAAAAAATACGGCACTGTAAGAGTTTTTGAGACGATTATTTAAACTGATAATTATATTGCGTTTTTTTCCCCCTTTTTGAAATTCTGGGCCGGGTTCGATGACGAGGGCAATGCCAGTATAAGCTTGGGAAAATTCTTCTGTTGATATGCGGCGACGCCCGGTAGCTGGGTCGTTTAAATATACGCGATCGCGATCGAATCCCTCTACCACCAAAAAATGGTTGAAGTTCCAAAATACAATGTAGGGAACAGGTACTTCTATTAAAGCTTCTAAACCTTTTTTAAATCCTTTTGCTTGCATTCCATAGCATCGCGCTGCTTTTAACAGATTGGACGCATTACTGCCATCGCGAGATACACCGCATTCTTGCCGCAGTTCTGCCAAAGGTACGATGCGACCGTAGTAAGCGAGTATAATTCCCAACGCAGCCGCACCACATTCTACTGCTTCCATTTGTAACAATGTAGGAGTTTTGACAATTTTAGATTTTCGATTTGGGATTTTAGAATTTAAATTTTTTCCGGTCATATTTGATATTTTTAAATTGCTAAAAGTAAAGTAAAAATTAAATAAGTTCTCTCCACCTCCCCACCGCGATCGATTAATTAATCCCGCTCCATTCTCGTAAAAAGGGTAAAACAAATTCGATCGGCGCTCGTTGTTCGACTGTAACTTGGACGATCGTAGTAGTGCCGGCAGATATTGACAAATCTGATGGCCCTTTAGAAGAAGACCACTCATAACCGTTGAAATTCGCAGGATTTTCTCTTAACTGCGCCCATACTTCAATTTGAGAGTCTTTCGATTGAGACATCAAACTTTCCACTAATTCTGGATTGCCGATCGTACTAGCAGCACCCTGTTTGGTAACCGGAAACGGCGAAACGGAAACCACTGTACCGACAATGCCACCAAATCTTTCTCGTTTAACGGTGCTAGGGGTAATTTGCATCGACATTCCCGGTTTAATTTGTTTCCCATCTTTGACGGGAAAATAGGTAAGCGCTAATAAAGGCTGATTTAATTCTTGCACTTGAATCGAACCGATCCGAGTACCGGGATTCACCACTTGACCATCAGTAACGGTCAGTTCTAAAATACATCCTGTCAACTGACTTTTAATAGTGCTGTTAATAATTATTTGCCGATCTAATCTTTTAATTTCTTGCTCAACAGCAAGTATTTGATTTTTCCTCGTATTAGCGGATTCCAAGTTTTGTTGCTCGGAAGTTTTTTGCTTAGTATTCAATTCTTTTAACTGGCTTTGAATTTCCGAAATTCTATTAACATTTTCTAAATATTTTTGTTCTGCTTCAGTTTGTTGAACGTCTAATTGCTTGAGTTGAACTTGCAGTTCGCTGATTTTGCTCAGGTTATCTAGATAGGTTTGTTCCGCTTGTGCTTCATCCAAATCTAGTTGTTTTAGCTGAGTTTCAACTTCAGAAATGCGCTGTAAGCTATCCGTATATTGCTGGTCTGCTTCTAGCACCTGATCTGAAGCAATTGCTCCAGCTTTTAAGAGTTCCTGACGCCTTTTTAGTCTTTCTTGCAAAACGGGCGCTCTGGCTTGGGCGTCTTTTAAGCGTTGTTGCAGACTAGCTCTTTGCTGTTGGATCGCGCTATTTCTTTTTTGCCTCAGTAAAGGTGTTAAAGTTTGCAAATCCTGCAAGCGTGTCAGTAAACTTTCTCGCTGTTTTTGAATAGAAATGCTACTTTCTTCTTTGAGCAAAGGGATTAAACTTTGAGTATCTTTGAGACGTTGTTCTAAACTAATTTTTTGTTGTTGCAGTTCGGCTTGTTCTAGTTGGGTACGTTGTTGCGCGATCGTCGTAGTGTCGCGATCCTGATTTTTTAGTTCGGCTAATTTAGCAAGTTCTAATTGGTATTTTTGCTTTAGCTCGATCGGATCGATGATTGCCAGTACTTCTTCTGGGTTATTTATATTGTCGTCGTTATCTTTTTTAACGCAATCTCCTACTTTGACGTTGAGCTTTTTCAATTGTCCCGAAATAGGAGATTGAATTTCTACCACTTGGCGCGATCGCAGTAAAACTCCTTGACCGCTGACAGTTAGGGGAATTCTACCAAAAATGCTCCAAATTAAACCAACTAAAACTAATCCTCCCAATCCAACTAAAGGTAACCAATCTTTAGGACCGATTACTTCCATTATCTCATCTAAGCGTTCCGGAGAAGATAAGCGATCTAAAGATTTTTGCCTAAAAATACTTCTTTTTTGTTCGGGCATTGAAACAATAACAATGATTAATAACTACTGATAACACGCCTTAGCATCCACTGAAAGCGGGTTCCTGCTAGCGCTGTTTGATTTAAAATATTCAGGTCTAATTCACCTTCATATTCAATATCTTCATCCAGTTGGGAAAGATTGGAAATATAACCATAACCGCGTCTAGCTAAGCCATCCCGCAATCGATCGACCAAAACTACTGCGATCGCTTGATAAAACCGAGAGGCAAACTGCATATCTTCTTTTAGCTTGGCGGCTAATTGTTGCTGAGGAATCGCTAACAAAAGCGATTCCTCAAACGACTTAACATTAGCAGATGCTTTTCCAGTCTCGACAAAAGACATTTCTCCTACCATTTCGCCACTAGCTAATTTAGTAACTTCTTTACTTATTGTGGCATCACCTTCACTAACTGTAATAGAAACTGCTAAGGTTCCATCGAGGAGAATATACAGGTATTCCACAGTTTCCCCTTGTTTAATTAGAGTGGTATTGGGGGGAGAGTTGACGCGCTTTCCATTGTCAGTCATCCAATCGATATCGCTATCGTTTAAAATGCCAAACACGAATAAAACTTTTCTTAACGGTGGTTCGTTCAGCGTTTGTTTCTGTACTAACAAACTTGATATGCGACGTAACTTGCTAGAAATTTGGGCAGCGATCGTTTGATAAAAACGAGCCGCAAAACCTTCATCTTGTTTTAATTTAGCGGTAAGTTTTTCATCCGATAAAATCCAGAGAGTAGACTCTTCAATTGCTTTCACATTTGACCAAGAGGGTAGACGATCGATAAAGGATATTACTCCTATTATTGCGCCACTCTGGAGGGTAGAAATTTCTCGCTCATCTTTCCGCTCTTCTCGCCCTGAAGCAGACACGAATATTGCTAATTCTCCTTCTATTAAAATAGACAATTCTTTGCTGCTTTGTGCTTGACAAATCAGCAATTCACCCTTAGCTATGGTTTTGCTAGTTGCTGTAGCCTTGAGCCATTCGATATCGCTTACGCTTAAGTCACCGAGTTTAAAAATTGATGAGTTCATGGAAAGAAATGGAAAGGGAAAGGGGAAAGAGAGGTAGAAGGGTAAACTGAGAAATAGCTTATTTTTACAACGGTTTTATCTTAAATTAAAAACCTTTTCTGCTCCCTTCTGTTTTTTCGTTATAACCAATTTCCAACTAGGATAAAAGCTGCCCAAAAATAAGGATGGGAAAATTCTTTATCTTGTAACATCAACTGTTGGGCGTAGCGTAAAGCTTCTGCTTTTGTCAAACTTTCTCCTGACTTCGCTCGCAAATTGGCTAACTTTTCATAAAATCGAATCATTAAAGAAGCAGTAGCTTCATCGTTAACGCTCCACAGAGATGCTAAGGTACTACGCGCCCCTGCGCGGATCGCCATTCCCGTTAAGCCTAAAACTGCTCGATTGTCGCCCGATGCTGTTTGACAAGCACTCAAAACGAGTAATTCGATCGATTGATTTTCTCTAGCATCAGTACGCAAAAGAGTATCTAAATCTTTAGCATTAATGCGGTCATCCCATGTGAGAATAAATGTTTGATCTATTTGGGAACTGAATTGTCCGTGGGTGGCTAAATGAATTATGGGAAACGAGGATAATTTCAGCTTGTTTTTAAATTCAAGGTAAGTAAAAGTTCGATCGAGTAATGTTTTGCTAGGTACTTCTTCGGCAATCTTTTCTAATTCAATTTTGACACCGGGTAGAGGTGAAAAGCCCTGACGAGCTTCGCTTAATCCAGCAGTAAGAACTTCCAGTTTAGTTAATTCTAAAGGTTTAGCATCTACTAATTTTAAACTAGGAGCAACTGCGACGCTGTATTTTTCAACTAAATAGTTTTTTCCGTCGTAAAGAGCGCTCATCGGTATATTTCGCAGGCTGCCATCTAAAACAAAGACTAGAGTTTCTATGCCCCGATTTTTCAATTCTGTTTCGAGCGGGCGAACTAACCAATTGTAAATCTTTTGGGATGGATTCAGGAAGTTATTAATGGAAAGTTGTAATCTGGGAACAGTTAAACCATTACGAGCTTGTTTAATGGTGGCTTCGATTTCTTTTCGCTCTAAAACAGTTGTATAGCGGCGCAGAGGTTGTCCGGGTAAAGCAGCGATTACTTCTAGGCGATCGCTTAAAATAATGGTCGAAAAAACGGCGGCTTTTGGATCGACTTCATCAATAGCCACTGGCTGTATTTTCAAACAAGCATCTTTAAAAAAGTTATCTAGTTCGGCGATTTGAAGGGAATCGATTAAATCCCGTGCTTGTTTGAGAGTAGATTGCTCGACTTGTTCTCCTGCTGGTAATAGTAGTTCTACTAATTCGCGGTAAACTGGCTCGATGCTTTCTTGGAATGAAAACTGAGCTTCTAAGCTAGTAGCCACTAAATCGCTGCGGATAGATGCGATCGTATTTACTGCTTCTGTGTAAGCTGCGATCGCACCTTGTCGATCGCCCTGCTGTTTGAGAATTCTTCCCATTTGCCATTCCCACCGATAAGCAATATCAGCGGCTTTTATGCTTTGAGCCAAAATAGTGGCTTTTTCAGTTAAATCTCGCGCCGATTTCCATTGTTGATTTCCTTCGTACAATCTACCTAAATTGCCTAAAGCATAAGCAAGAGAGCGGCGATCCTGTAAAGTTTCTGCTTGTTGAACCGCAGTGGCTAACATTTTGGCGATCTCCGCTTTAGACAAGGGATAAACGTTGCCTTCTCTACCCATTTTCAATAAGCTATTTGCTAAATTAATCCGAGCATTAATGGCAGTTTGACTAAGTGGTAAAAGATTTAAATTTGATTGAATTTCTGTAATTAATTCAGTCGCTTCTGGCCATTTCTTTTCATCTATTAACAAGCGTATTTGGTTAACTCTTGCTCGAATTTTTAGATAAGGAGAATTAGATATTTGGGCGGCTTTTTGATAATAATTAAGGGCTGATTCTGATTTTTTTTGTAATAAATTCGTGTTGGCTATTCCAAAAAAAATAGAACCCATTAACTCAGGATCGGACATTTTTTGAGCAATAGCCAAACTTTGCTCGAAGGTTTTTTGGGAGCGGTCTAGTTCACCTACTACTCTCAGAGTGACAGCTAAACTTTCCAATCCCTTTACTTTGATCCGGTTATCTGATTCCTGTTGCAAAGTATTATTGAGAGCGTTTAAATTGTTGAGAGCCTGCCGATATAAACCCATGCGTCGTAAAGCCTGCGCTTGGTTGATCTGAGTTTTAATAGTTCCCCACTTGTCGGCAATTTCTTGGTATGTAACAGCAGCTTGTTTCCAAGTATCTAAAGCTTGTTCGGGCTGTCCGCTCGATAATTGTAAAAGCCCTCGTACTTCTAAAGCTTGGGCTAAAAGCCGTTTGGTTTCTGTCGTATTAGATTGATTTTGTAAGCGGTTCAGGCTGTTAGTAATGGCTTCACCTGCTTTTGATAGTTCGCCAGTTTGCCGATAAACCAAGGCTAGATTGCGAAAAACTCTCGCTTCCCCTAATCGATCGCCTCCAGTAGCATAGCGATTTTCTAGTTGCTGCAAAAGTGCGATCGCTTGACTGAACTGCCCTGTTTCGTAAAGTTTTTGCGCTTGTTCTTCTAAGTCGATCGCGTTTAATTCCCCACTTGACTGGACGGGGGATAATTGCGCTATCGCAGAACCAGTGATTTCTACTTTTTGACTTACTTGTTTCCCATTTAAATTTGACAGGGAACTGGCAGGAGACTTTTCGATCCAAATCGGACAAAGAAAAGATAATATTCCCAAAATCAGGATGAACCACTTTTTAATTTTCATATCTGTACTTCTTTCTTCCCTCACAACATTAAGTAGAAAGGTGCTTTCTAAACAGAAGTATGTAACGACAAGTAAACTTACTTAAAATACTCTTGGAGCTTTGTCTCAACCATAAATTTTCATGCTTACTTATCTGGATTGCGATCGGCTACAACTGGGATGAATTAAACCAGAACTATTAAAAGTTACTTTCGGCGCTTCGTCAGTCAAAAAAATTTTTCCGTCCGCCGCTACTACCCAGCCTTGAGCTTCTCGAATCTGAGAGGGTGAGAGAGGATGGGGGGATGGGGGGATGGGGGAATGGGGAGAATTTTTTGCCGAAAGTATTTCCCCTGCGCTTCTACTCCTCTGCACCCCTGCACCTGTGCTCCCCTGCTCCCGCCCCGCCCACTCAACAACTACGATCTCATTAGTCAGGGCGTCGTTGGGATTGGGAGGCAAGCCACCTCGACCGGTTACTACGAAAGAACTGTTTGCCACTTGTTCGGGAGTGCAGAAGTTTCTAGCAACCAATCCTTCCACATCAACTACCGTAACGGGTAACTCTACTAAACCAGCACTAGTATCGACATCCGGCGTATTAATTTCTACCGTACCGCTAAACTGCGCTCCTAAATCAGAAGTGGCAGTAATGTCAGAAGTGAGGGGTGAATCTAGCTCTCGAAACTGCGTTCCGAAGATCGCAGAAGTATTAATGATGACTTGACCGCCCCGGCTATTCACGGCGTTAGCGGTGATATCGCTATTTTCCAAAGCCACTAAATTATCAGTATTAATATTGATGTTGCCTCCCGGATCGGAGCCTGTGGAGTTGGTGGTAATTGCACTATTGCGGCGTAATATCAATGATTCCCCTAACTGGAGGTTGATGTTGCCTTCACCGGCGCTGCTATCAGCCGTCAATTGACCAAAATTATCCAGTTGAATCGCGCGAGCATCGATCTCTAAGCTACCAGCGCCTCCAGTTCCTTCACTGCGTACTGATATAGCGCTGTTAATTTCCTGACCTCCAAGCGTACCTTTACCACTGATTTGCACTAAATCGGTAACGTTCGCGTTTAAAGTTCCGCCCGGGCCTTCACCAAAAGCACCAGCCCTAACCGTTCCACCATTTTGCACGATTAGCTGCTGTGCATTAATTGTTAAATCCCCGCCTAAATTTGACCCGAAATTATCGGCTGAGATCCTCGCACCATCCCGGACAATTAACCTGCCAGTGGTAATTCTTAAATCCCCTACCCTACCTTTAGCCGGCTCACCTGTAATAACAGTGTCGATCTCTGCGGAAGCAAATAAACCACTACTACCCTGCCTTATGTTTGCATCTGGGGCGGCTCCGATCAGTTCGATCGACTCGGCGGCGTTGACAATCAATTCCCCGGCATTCCCTTCACTAAAAGTAGAAGTGGCAATCTGTCCTCCACCTTGAATGGTGAGTCGCTTAGTTTCAATAGTTAAATTGCCACTATTGCCAGTAGCTCCTGACTCGACTCCTGCTGCAATACCACCTGAAAATGTTGGGTCGGGATTGGTACCGATCAGTTCGATCGACTCGGAAGCTCTGACGGTCAAATTGCCCGCTCGACCTGCTGTAAACGTATTGCTGGTGATTAATGCTCCATCGCGGACGATCAATCGTTTTGTTTCTAGGGTGAGATTTCCCCCATTACTGGTAAAAAATGGATTTTCTGGATCGGGAGATACGGTTTGGGTAAATAAACCGCTAGGTAACCAAGGTTGATCCGGCACGATGCCAACTAATTCCGTTAATTCGGAAGCTTGTATGGTTAAGTTGCCAGCATTACCGTCACCGTTAGCCACGGTAGCGATAAAAGCACCATCTCGAACGGTTAATCTTTGGGTTTTTACAGTCAAATTGCCAGCAGTCCCACTTCCTAGAGTGAAGTTCGAGATCTCGGTGTAAGTAGGTATCTCGACAAAAGCCGGGTTAAGTCCGCCGATCAGTTCTACTGATTCGGTAGTGGTGATATCGATATTTCCACCAGGATCGGAGCCTTGGTTGGCATAATAAAGTACCGCTCCTTCTGTCATGGTGAGGCTTCTTGCTTGTACTTGGATATCGCCGCCGCCTTCTCCGCTGGCATCGACGATGGCTCCTTGGGATAGATTGATGTCTCGAAAGTTCTGTACGCGATCGTAATTTAACGCCCAACCTCGATCGATGGGAGTTAAGTTAACTAAGCTATCATCCCCAACGCTGCCTAATTCTATTCTTCCTTGGGATGCTTTGATGGTGCCGCCTTCCAGCCGCACGTCTCCACCTACTAGGGCAAAAGTCTTTCCTTGAGGCACTTGTAGGGTTGGTTCTTGAGTCCCGTCAGTACTGCGATCGATCGTAGAACCGGGATTTATCCCATATTGCAAACCTATGGGAACATTGATATTTAATAACGGTGGAGTTTGGGGATTAGTAGCGCTAAATTCTACGCCATCGGCAAATTTGATACTACTCGCACTACTGCCAATAAATGAACCGTTCAGATCTAATCTGGAATTAGGGCCGAACAGAATTCCTTGGGGATTAATTAAGAATAAGTCAGCATTTCCTAAAACTCCTAAAGTTCCTAAAATTTGAGATATATTTCCGCCCGTTACTCGCGTTAAAATTCTGTCTATGCCGGTTGGATTGCCAAAATATACACCTTGCCCTTCTCCTACGTTAAATTCCCGAAAACTGTGGAACAGATTACTGCCGCGAATCGCTCCTCCATTTATTTGATTGCTGGGAAGCTCGTTGATGAGTAAGGGATTAATTCGGGAGCTTTCACTGCCTAATGTGGCATCGGGGATTAGTTGCGCTACGGCATTCTGCGTTGATAGTACGAGTCCAATTACCCAGGAACTTATCAACCATTTCCAGCAATTCCTTATGTAAGCAAGAACATACATTTTACAAGTCGCCTTAGTTAAAATAGGAATCTGAACAGGTTGAGCAAATGCTAGCAGATATTTTACGTAAAATTACCAATTTAAATTTATTTGTTATTATTTGTTAATTTTTTGTTAAACACGGGTTATTTTGGCTCGATCGGGAAAAATGTTGATAAAGTTACAGACGATCGAGATGGTAAGTTACGATATAGTTTTTAATTTTGGGCTAACTCAAGCCATAATAAAGTAAGTTGCCTGTAACTTTTGTAAAGACGTTATAGGCAACTAAAATTTTGCGCTATTCCTATCTAATTGATGATTGAGAAGTTAACTGTCATCCTTGCAGAGGAAGAAAATTTGCATACAACCCATCCACTAAAGAAGCAGATTAAATATGCTACCAGACGAGTAATTACTCCATGCCTCTCGATCTGAAGTATCCTGTAATAAACCAACAGCTAGCCCATCATAGCTAATGTTTTCGATGATGTAAGAAGAGTATTGACCGTCCAAATCGATCGCTTCAACTTGGTTATTACCCTTGTAAACAAACAATTCCATATTGAGCATCGCCGTTTCTATTGTGTTGCGTGCTTCCGTCGATCGATCGAGTAAGTGAAAACATTGCTGGTTAACTAAAATACCAGTAAAGTGCCAATAACTATTGTTAGTTACTGCTCTTCTCGTCGCTGTACCACCCGCCACCATTTCTAATTCTTCTTCACTTAGTTCGTAATCATCGAATTCGTCAGAAATTGTATTATTTAAATGGGTTCGCTCCAAGGCAAAATCGATGGCAAATTGCAAGTCCGAAAATGTAAAATGATACCCGTATTCGTGAGCAATTTTCAGAAAAGTTTCGGGGCTTTTGGCGTTTTGTAAGTCTGACTTCAAATCGCCGTTTTCAAATACAGCTTTACACAGTTCGTAAATGGCTTGTTGAGCTTGAATAAAACGAAAATCTTCGGCTGGTAAATCTTCTGCTTGGATTGGCTGAAGAAATTTTTGCACCATCGGTCTCTCCCGGCTAGCTTGAGCGTTGAGCGAATTTGACATCGGTTCATTTTTTTAGAGAAATATTCAAGACTGGTGATTTTTGCACGGAAACTTAATGTCTTGAAGTGTTTCTAAAAAAATGAAATTAGGGGTTTAATCGATCGATTAAACCTCGGTTAAATTAATAGGAATTTGCACCCTATTCTAAAATAAAAATGTAATTTTTGTCTATGTCGATGGGCTGATAGCTATGGAAAAAAAGGAGAGACCGAAGGCAAAGTTTAATCAGAAAAGTTCCCAAGAAAAATCGGCGGAATCGACTTTTCTAGTACTTATAGAACTACCATAAACGAAGCCTTTCATCGTCACGGAAGTCTGTCCGTCATTAATACCGTCGGTATCTCGAAAGACAATTTCTCCATTGCCTTTAAATTCGCATTCTTCCATAACTTTCAGTAGCTTAACTACTGTCGATCGTCTTTCCAAACCCTCACTATCTAAGTAAAAGCACTTACCACTAAACTGGATACCAGTGTCGTGCCAATAGCTGGTTCTTTGAACTGCCATCCGGAAGGCTGTACCGCCAGCTACCATTTCTAATTCGTCTTCGCTGAGTTCGTAGTCGTCGAATTCATCGAAGTTGAGATCTGGCTGTTCTAATGCCAATCGTAAGGTATCTTCTAAATCCGAGATGCTAAACTCATAGCCATTTTCGGCAGCGATTTGGAAAAAAGTTTGGGGTGTTTCGGCAGATGTTAATTGAGCTTTGAATGCCTCATCTTCTTCAATAGCACTGCATAAATTGGCCATTGCCACTTGTGCTTTGATGAACCGAAACTCCTCTACTGGTAAGTCTTCTGCGTTGATTGGTTGGATTTGCGCCTGGAACATAATTATCTATCTCTCAATTTTTGTGAACTGTTGTATTACGAAAAAACAGGCAGTTGCACTCTTTATATAAGCAATAAAACCCTGGAAATTTTTTTTAATAAATTATTGCTTGATGATTACCTTTCTACAGAATACCTAAACCATTATAAAGATGGGGTAAAGATTCCTGAGAACACTTAAAAGTTAGATAAAAATTTATTTGTTTTGGTATAAAAATAAAAAGGAATTTTATGATTGGTAATTTAGCGCAGATAGATCGGCAAAATAACTATTGACAAGATTGCTAAACTCAGCAGAATTACAAAAATTATCAAACCTACAAAACTTACAAAACCTACTTGAACCTTAATAGATCGACTCAGATGTAGTTACAAATATTTAAATGAAATAGCTAAATAGGTGGAAAGTTCGTGGAAATATTTCGGTTTTTTCGGATTGGTTATAACTACCGATCGATACTACTCCATAATAATACGGAGGGTAATGCTTCTGGGTTTGCTAACCGAAGCAACTGGTAGCCAATCCCAGAGGTTCCTTGAAAGAAACTGGGAGTAAAAACGGTGTTGGGTAAATTGGGAAATAGGTAGCCGCCGGCTTGTCGCGATCGATCTATCGCCCAAGCTGCTTTTTGTTCGGCAGATACTTTTAATTCTGGGCGAGATAATTTTTGGGCGGCGACTAATAGGGTTTCGATTCGCCCGAAGTTGCCGCAACAGACGCAATCAGCATCGTGTAACGTATGCTGTTGGGTCGTTTGGAGGGCGATTTCGATATCGCGATCGATCTGTTCCGTCTTTAATATAGATAAACCGCCCAACCGCCCCAAGCCAATTCCAGACGCCCCATGACACCAACTAACCATAAAATTGCGATCGTTTTTTTGAGCAAAAGCCCGTAAATCAGGCCAATTGCCAGCTTCAATCGAAAATAAACGATCTTCGTAAGCAAGTCCTTCCCTAGCTGCTTCTAGGTATGCTTTATCTTGATTTACTTCATAAAGTCGCAATAAAGCATAAGCAATTCCAGCCGCACCGTGGGAAAAACCGGTATATTGTTTCTGACCCAAAATTTTCCAAGCTTTCGGCATTCCGCTAATGCTAATTTGATTAGCTAGCAAGTGCTGACCGCAGAGGTTCGCTTTTTGCAAAATCCCCGGGTCTTTTGTTTCAGCGTATAACGCCAATAATCCTAAAATCGCCCCGGATGAACCGCCCATAATATCAAATTGTTCGTCAGAGGCAATTAATTTCGGAGTAATTAAATTAGCAATTCCCAAAGCATCTTCTATTAACGATTCTTCCTGTAAAAAACGGCTAATCAGAACTAATGCGTAAATTATCGAACCTAGCCCGGTTCCTCCACCAATCCCTTGGCGGACAAATCGGCGAGTTGATTCAAAATTGGCTGTTTGCAAAAACTTCCGAATTGGTAGTAACGCGCCTCTCACCAGATCCGGGAATTGGTTGGTTTTCCTTACATAATCTAAAGCTGATAAAAATAAAGCAATACCTGCATTGCCGTTATAAATATCTTCTGGCAAAGGCATCAATTGAAAGCGCTCTGCATTCGGAATATAGGCAAAGCTAATCCATTTCACGCTACCATCAGCACCCCAAATCGCTCTTTCTTTAATTTCTATGGCAATGCGAGTAGCTTCTTGCCATAGTTGATCTTTAGTTAGTAAAGTAATTTGCGATAAATCATTGGCAAGAATTGACTGCTTTAAGCTGAGATTTTTTTGACTAGCGGAATTTCGCACTATCCTAGCATAAAAAGAACCTTTAATAATTTCTACTTGTTCGGCTAAATCTGTCTCGTTGAGATTTTGCAATTGAGTTAAAACTTCTCGGTAGCTGGTTTCCCTAAAATATTCTTCGATCGGTTCTTCTAAGCCAAAAGAGATATCTTTACTGTTTGGGTAAGCAGCAAAATAGGGAATATCCATCTGTTCCATCGCTTTCATTTCCGCATGGAAAATCGGCCAAGCATCTGGCTTTTGGGGAGAGACGAGAAAAGCACGGGCGAGGGCTTCCAGTTCGATGCTGCGCTTGATTCCATCTTGGAGGTATTGCGGTTCAAAGCTTTTTTGCAAAATCGTCCAATAAATTCTGGTAGCCCGAAAAATAAATCTCACTCGTTGATTTTGCATCGGCGCGAGAGGGCTATCAGGTGCTAAGAGAATTTCTCGCTTTTTGATTAAGAAGCGATACATTTGCTGGAATCCATCGACTATTTCATCGAGATATTGATGCGGTGATAGGGGAATTCCTTTTAAAATCGGTACGTTGGCAGAAATTTCTGAGGAACCGGACTCGATGCTGCCTAAAGCACTCGTATCGTAGGCAATCCGGTTATTTTTGCTAAATTCCCAACGCGGTAACAATCCAGTGCGTAAAACCGAGTCTAAAAATCGTAAATTTACAGATGTATCGGCGGCGGTTTCTTCTGGTAAGTCGGTAAGAAGATTTACTTCTTGGTGCATTAAGGTTTCCATGTCAATTAGCACCAAATGTTCGCCGCAGGCAATTAAGTTTTCTTTGTGACAATCAACTACTCTCAGGGCGTAAAACAGGCAGAGCAACATCCCCGCTCTTTGATAAAAACGTTTGGCGGCTGCTGCGTTTTCACAAGGTAGGTGTTCGGCGTATTCTACCCAACCGTAGGTTTTGCGATCGCAAACTTTTAAAGCTTTAAAATGTAATGGTAATTCTTGCTGATTGCACCAGTTTAAAAACTCGCTAAAAGCCGCTTCTATACCTAATCCTTTCGGTTTGTAAACTACTTTCAATCCAGATTCAAAGGTGAGCAAAATTACGCTTTTTCCACTATGGTGGGGATCTGAGAGGGCAGATTGTATTTTATTTACTTTTCCTAAATGTTTGTTAAGGTTCGGGCGCTCCCCCGCTCCCCCGCTCCCCCGCTCCCCATCAGAAAGAAATACTTGTTGAATATCCGCTAAATCGTTTTTCAAGCGTTGTAAAAACTCTGCCGTTGCTTCTACCCAAAAATCAACTGCTGTTGCCATTAACCGGGCTAACACTGGGTAACTTTTCAAAAAAGTCAACAGCCCATCTGCCAAAATTTGTTGCACGAATGTATCGTATTCAGCCTTAGCTTGTGTTTTATCAGGAGTTGCTTTTCCCAATAGATTCAATAAACTAATTAAGTTTTGTCCTAAAGGACGAGAACGAGCGTATTCGTATTTAAGAGTTTTGCCACTAATATTCAAGAGTTGATGAAGTAAGCTGCGTTCTAAACTTAAGTACGCTGAATCGGATAGTACTTCTAAGTGCGGTAATTGTACGGATGAAGACGGCGAAACCAGACGAGTTACTAACTTTTGCCGAGCGACCAACAGGGCGGGTCGCAGCACTTCTTCAAAGGGTAAAGGTTTTCCTTTTTCGATCGCAAACAAGTTTGCTGCGCTGCTGGATTTCTGGAATTCTCCATTAGCAATGGAAAAAGCTGTTTGTACGATGTTCTGCAAGGTTTCGGCCCATGCTGGCAAAGTCTGGGAATCTATGAAGTCGGGATTTTCTGGTGGGTAAGGTGCTGGTATAATATTTAACTTATCCCATTGCAGCCGTTTATGAAATTTCTGCAAGTTTCCTTGAGCGACAACTTCGCACCAACGATTCAAGAGGTTATCATTAAGCTGTAGTTCTCTCTCTTGATTAGCGTTAGGTGTATGTAGTTGAATACTAATAAGTTCTGACAAAGAACGGGCTCGATCGACAATCTTTACTAGGTCGGATTGAGTTACTATCATGGATTATCGTAGGAATATTGATGGCTCGGTTTTCCTAAGTTTAAAAATTGCTGTCAATATCGACAAATGTAGACTGTTCGCTGGTAAAGTAAGTCTACCATAAGTGTTGAGGAAACCTTTCCTGAAAAATAGTGACAGAGGTAAGAGAATGCTACTCACCTATTACCTGGGACTGCATCTATAATTATTGCAACAAATAGTTAATTAAGTTTACGTTCATTGGCAATGAGGCTAATCCTCACCAAAGGTTACCAGAATTATGATTTTATTTCCATGTTTAAATCGGGTTGGGAAAATAGTCAGTGTATTATCTCCAACGCTGCTACTTTTTTCTAGTTTATCGCCTCAGCTTTTAGCTGAATCTCGTCCGGAATGGAAAATCAGTTTAGAATTTCCGCCAGCGGAAGATAGAGGCGCACCATCGAGAACTACTGGTGGAGGAACGCGGGGTCCCGTTTGCATGGAGGACGGGGTTTTGCCTTTGACTGCCTTGATGCCAACACCAAACAACGTAGGAACGACAGCTACTACTAAGCCAACATTTTTTATGTACGTTCCGAAAACGATCGCGAAGTCCGCAGAATTCGTAGTAGTAGATGAAACTGGCAAAGAAGTTTACCTGAGTAATTTTCCATTGCCGACTACTAATGGAATAGTTAAAGTGGACATTCCGGCTGCTTCGCCTTTAGAAGTTGGCAAGGAATATACCTGGCAGTTTGCATTAGTTTGCGATGCCCGAGAACGGGATAAAGATAGATTTGTCAGAGGAACGATCCGGCCTGTAGAATTGAGTTCGGATCTCAAACAAAAATTAAATGGGGCTGCTTCTCCTTTGGAGAAAGCTAAATTGTTGGCAGGTGCTAAAATTTGGAACGATACTCTGAATATTTTGGCTCAATTAAGAAGTACTTATCCCGCTGAATGGCAAGAATTCTTAAAGTCAGTTAACTTAGAAGCTTTGGCTTCGCAACCGATTGTGGAATGCTGCACGGCAGAGAAAAGCCAGTTAATCACGGGCAATCAATGATTAATTGCGATCGAACGGGCTATTCTCGCTAGTTAAAATGACGGCGACCAATTTAATGCGGTTTCTCTAAAAGCCTGCGAAAAATAGGCTGACGCTGGTGAGATGCCCGATCGATCTATAGCAACATTTGAAAGAATCGATCTAAAATTGGAAAAGTGATGAAGGTAATTTGCGATCGGTTTCCCTTTCACTATCTTTCTGTCGTCAACATAAGTTTCTGTGCCAGAAAGATCTCCTGAAAAATTACCCGCATCAATTAACTTGACTAGCGCGATAAATTTGTCTACCTGCCTCTGTCCGCTACCAAAAAATTATATTAATATCATTTTAATGGATGCGAAAAAAACTAAAACATTTTTTTTGGCAATGGCGGGGTGTATGGATTAAGATTCCCTCTGTAGCGGGGTTAGTAATTTTATTGCGGTTGGTAGGGGTCTTGCAGTCTTGGGAGTGGGCATTTTTCGATGGGTATATGCGTTGGCGACCCCAGCAACCTGTCGATGACCGAATTGCGATCGTTGCGATCGATGAAGCAGACTTAGAAAACCTGAAAAGTACGGAAGTTTCCGATCGGGTATATGCAAATTTAATCAAAAAATTAAAAACTAGACAACCAAGAGCGATCGGATTAGATATTTATCGAAATTTACCTGTAGAACCGGGCTATCGAGAATTAGTTGCCGTATTTAATTCGACTCCTAATTTAGTAGGGATCGAAAAAGTAGCTGGAACAAAATCTTGGGAAATCGTTCCGCCGCCCCCTGAATTAAAAGCTAAAAAGCAAGTGGGTGCGAATGATTTACTAGAAGATGCCGATCGAAAAGTACGGCGCGGCTTTTTATATATCAGTGATTCGGAAGGCAATATTGTCTGGAGTTTTGCCACTCATTTAGCTTTGCATTATTTAAAAAAGGAAGGCATTTCCCTACGGCGAATTGAAAAAACAACCTATCAAATTGGTAAGGCGAAATTAATTCCATTTGAAGCAAATGATGGCGGTTACGTGAACGCTGACGATCGCGGTTACCAAATTTTATTGAAATATCCAGCCGGAGGCAAGCATTTTGAAAGTGTTTCCCTGAGAGATGTTCTATCTAATAAATTGCCTCCCCAATGGGGTAAAGATCGAATTATTTTAATTGGTAAAGTAGGTGAAAGTTATCGAGATTTCTTTTTCACTCCTTATAGTAGCCATTTGCTTGGTTTGGCAAAGCCGATGACGGGAGTGGAAATTCATGCTAATTTGGTTAGTCAGCTGATTAATGCTGCCATAAACGGGGATACTCCCATCAAAAGTTGGCCAGAAATTTGGGAAAACTTGTGGATATTATTATGGGCTGGTGTCGGTGGCATATTAGCTTGGCAGTTAAGATATGTAGGTGGGGTTAGTAAAGTTTCTTTAGTGAGAATAACGGCTCCTTTTCTGGCAGCAGGTGTCTTGCTTGCGAGTACTTACGTAGCTTTTTTATGGGGGTGGTGGATACCCGTACTACCGCCTTTGCTGTCTTTGGCTGGTTCTGCGATCGCAACGATCGTTTATATTGCCCAAACAGCCGCCGAAATTAGAAAAACTTTTGGCCGATACTTGACCGATGAAGTGGTAGCTAATTTATTAGAAAGTCCGTCAGGTTTGCAATTAGGTGGCGAACGCAAAAAAATTACTATTGTTACTTCCGATATCAGAGGTTTTACTGCGTTATCAGAAGAACTTACACCTGAAGAAGTAGTAAAAATTCTCAATATTTATTTAGCAAGCATGACAGATGTCATTACATTTTATCAGGGAACTATTGATAAAATTATGGGGGATGGGATATTAATTCTTTTTGGCGCTCCTACTACCAGAGAAAATGATGCTGAAAGAGCAGTTGCGTGCGCGATCGCCATGCAATTAGCAATGCAATCTGTTAATGAAAAAATAGCTTTGTTAGGTTATCCTCCCCTGGAAATGGGTATCGGTATTAACACTGGAGAAGCAGTAGTAGGAAATATCGGTTCGGAAAAACGCGCCGAATACAGCGTAATTGGCAATCAAGTTAATTTAGCTTTTCGGATCGAAACCTATACGGTAGGTGGTCAAATTTTAATTTCCGAATCTACCTTTAAAGAGGTTAGTTATCTTGTCAAAATCGACTCCGATCTGAAAATCAAACCAAAAGGAGTGAAACAAGCGCTTACAGTCTACGAAGTCAGCGGTATCGCAGGTGAATATAATTTGTTTTTACCGAAAGTAGAAGAAGTATTTTTTGCTTTACCCAAACCGATTCCTATTCAATATATGCCTTTAGAAGGAAAACAAATTAAAGATTCTTTATTTTATGGTAAATTAGTTAAGCTGTCAGCCAAAGGAGCAGAAGTATGTTGTAATAATTTAGAAAGTTGTGCTTTGCCTCCTACTTTATCTAATATTAAATTAAATTTATTAAGTGAAAACCTAATGGAAATTAGCGAAGATATTTATGCTAAAGTGCTAGAAAAATCAACAGAACCGGGCAGTTTTTATATTAGGTTTACGAATAAACCTTTACATATAGTTACTGAACTAAACGCTCTCTACAATTCACTTGCTTAAAAAGGGAATTTGCTTTGCTTTGTGTACTTATAAGTAGCTTTTAGATACTAGGTGTTAATCATTACAACAATACGGAATAAAAACTCGGTTTAATCAATTGGGTTTGGCGTGTCCCGCATTCACCTAGAAAGTGCTGTAAGTTAAGTACCGCTAGTCAGTCAGAAGGTTTAACATTATATTTACCGAGTCAAGAGTGCGATCGCCCCCCAATGGCGGCGAAACTGAAATTTCGGTGAAAATTTCGCATATTTTTTTGAATCAACGCTAACCGGACAAGCTTGATATGTTTACGATTTCTGGCTATCAAATTGGAAAAAAAATTTACGAAAGTATCAATTCAGTAGTTTATCAGATCCATCGTATTCAGGACGAGCGATCGTTTATTCTCAAAGTGTTAAAACATGATTATCCTACCCCAACAGATTTAGCTAAATATAAGCAAGAGTACGAAATAACTCGTTCTTTAAATTTAGAAGGAGTTGTCAAAGCTTATAGCTTGCACAAATATCAAAATACTTTAGCGATGATTTTGGAAGATTTCGGCGGAATCTCCTTAGAAATTTTAATGAGCCGTCAAAATTTTAGTTTAACAGAAACTTTAGCGATCGTCATCAAAATTAGTCACGCTTTAGGCCAAATCCACGCCAAAAAAATAATTCATAAAGATATTAATCCATCTAACGTTATTTATAATGTCAACACTAAGCAGGTAAAAATAATTGACTTTGGTATTGCCACAATTTTTAATTATGAAAGCCCCACTATTAAAAATCCAGCAATTTTAGAGGGAACTCTTGCTTATATTTCTCCAGAACAAACTGGCAGGATGAACCGTACTTTAGACGAACGTACCGATTTTTATTCTTTGGGAGTTACCTTTTATCAATTACTTACTTACCAACGCCCATTTGAAACCTTAGATCCGATGGAATTGGTGCATAGTCATATTGCTAAACAGCCCATACCGCCCCATCATATTAAACCTGAAATTCCCCCTGTCATTTCAGAAATAGTGATGAAGTTGATGGCGAAAACTGCGGAAGAACGATATCAAACTGCCTGGGGTTTAAAAGCAGATTTAGAAGAATGCCATAGACAACTACAAACCTCAGGAAGAATTGATTCATTTGCGATCGCTACTCAAGATATATCCGATCGATTTGAGATTCCCCAAAAACTTTACGGTCGGGAAAAAGAAATTGAAATCTTATTAGCAGCTTTTGAACGAATTAGTCAAGAAAAAAGCGAAATGATGCTAGTTACAGGTTATTCCGGCATCGGTAAATCTGCCTTAGTAGGAGAGATTTACAAACCGATCACTAAGCAACGGGGGTATTTTATTTCTGGTAAGTTCGAGCAATACCAAAAAGATATTCCCTACAGCGCAATTATCCAAGCATTTGCCAAATTAATCAAGCAGTTACTAACTGAAAGTAAAGTAAAACTTGAGAAATGGCGACAAAAAATTTTAACGGCATTAGGTAATAATGGCCAAGTAATTATTGATGTGATTCCGGAAGTAAAATTAATTATTGGCGAACAACCAAGCATCTCAGAATTATCGCTGGGAGAATCCCAAAACCGCTTTAATTTAGTGTTTCAAAGTTTTATTTCTATCTTTACCAAGCCAGAGCATCCTTTAGTAATATTTTTGGATGATTTGCAATGGGCAGATGCCGCTAGTTTAAAATTAATGCAACTGCTGGCCATGCAAAGCAAAGAGTACTTATTTTTAATAGGAGCATATCGAAATAATGAAGTAAATGCAGCACATCCTTTACTATTAACATTAGATGAAATTCAAAAAAATGACATAAATATTAATTTTATTAATTTATCGTTTTTGGATTTATTTACCGTTAATCATTTAATTAGCGAAGCTCTTAAATCTTCGTCGAATAAAACTTTTGCTTTAGCTGAATTAGTGTATAACAAAACTAACGGAAATCCTTTTTTTATCAAGGAATTATTGAAATTTATTTATCAAGAGAAGTTTTTATACTTTAATTGGAGCCAGCGAAGTTGGGAGTGGAATTTACAAGAAATCAATACTCGCGGGATTACTAATAATATTGTCGAACTGATGACAGGTAAAATTAGAAAATTAAGTAACGCCGCTCAAGATGTATTAATGATAGCAGCTTGTATTGGTAACGAATTCGATATTTATACTTTGGCAATAGTTTACGGAAAGCCTCAACAAGAAACCGCCATATTTTTGCAAGAAGCTATTTTAGAAGGTTTAATTTTACCAGAATTTGACAATTATAAATATATCAAACCAAATTTATGTGAAATAAGACATGATTTATTAGTTGAATACAAATTTGCTCACGACCGTATTCAGCAAGCAGCATACTCTCTCATTTCCGAAAAAGACAAGCAATCTTTACACCAACAGGTGGGTCTATTATGGTTGCAAAATAGTAATTACGAACAGAGAGAAGAGAGGATTTTTGATATTGTTAATCAGCTTAATTTAGGCATTAGATTAATTAGTTCTCAAACACATAAGGATGAGTTAGCAGAATTAAACTTAATTGCTGGTAAAAAAGCTAAAGGAACGGCAGCTTATAAGTCAGCATTAAATTACTTGATATTGGGGATTGAATTATTAAAAGAACATGGCTGGCATACTCATTATGAGATGACCTTGAATTTATATGTAGAAGCAGCGGAATCCGCTTTGTTTTGCGGTGATTTTAACGCAATGGAAAAATTGGTTTCGATAGGACTAAATAACGCAAAAACTTTACTAGAAAAAATTAAAATATACCAATTACAGATTCAAGGTTATGTAGCGCAAAATAATTTATGGGATGCGATCGATATTGCTTTAAAAGTTTTACATTTACTAGAAATAGATTTCCCTAAAAAAATCAGTCGGCTTGATATTCAATCAGCCCTAGAAGAAACTGCATATAAGTTAATGGGAAAAAGTCTGTTGAATTTTGTTAACTTACCCGTGATGAATAAGGGTGATAAATTAGCAGCAATGCAAATAATGAGTTGTATATTTAATGCGGCTTTTGTGGTTAATCCAGAATTATTCCAGCTAATTGTATTGAAAATGGTTAACTTATCTGTTGAATATGGTAACGCTTCTTTATCTGCATTTGCGTATGCTAATTATGGCGGCATTCTTTGCGGGACGGGAAGAGATATTGATGGGGGATATCAATTTGGTCAACTTTCTATTGACTTGATAATAAAGTTTGAGGCTCACAAACTAAAAGCAAAAATTTATGAAGTTGTTAATGGATTTATTATACATTGGAAAGACCATAGCCGTACTACTTTGCCAAAACTATTAGAAGGATATCAAAGTGGGCTAGAAACAGGAGATTGGGAATTTGCTGCTCTTTGTCTCCATCTTTATTGTAGTAATTCATATTTTTCTGGTGATAATTTAATAGAAGTGAAGCAAGCTATTTATAAGTATAGTGAAGCGATCGAATATCTCAATCAAGCAGCCACGCTTAACTACAATCTAATTGGCAAGCAAGTAGTTTTTAATTTAACCGAAGAAGTAGAGCATCCTGCCAGTTTAAATGGTGATTTTTTTAACGAAGAGACAAACCTCTATGCTTTTAAACAAGCTAATGATATATATGGAATATTTTATTTTTATTTGCATAAGTTAATATTATGTTATATGTTTGAATACTATTTGCATTCCTTGGAAAACTTAGTAGTTATTCAACAATATGTAAATGCTGTAAATGGACTGTTAATTATTCCTATATTTTATTTATATGATTCTTTGATTCGGTTAACGCTTTATGCTGAATCGGCAACAACAGAACAGCATAGGATTTTTAAAAAAGTGATTGCCAATCAAGAAAGGCTAGGAAAATGGGCTCGTTACGCACCGATGAATTATTTAGATAAGTATTATTTAGTAGAAGCCGAACTCAATCGGGTGCGGGGTGAAGATATGGCAGCGGCTGAAGATTACGATCGCGCTATTCAACTAGCCAAAGAAAACGAACATCTTCAGGAAGAAGCACTAGCAAATGAACTAGCTGCTAAATTTTATTTGGCTAAAGGTAAACTAACCATAGCGAAAGCTTATATGCAGGAAGCTCGTTATTGCTACCTGAGATGGGGTGCTAACGCGAAAGTGAAACATTTAGATTTACGTTATGCTCACTTGCTACATAAATTTGAAGGAAGTCGCAATAGAAGTATTTCTGGAAAAGCAATTAGTTCTATGACTACTAGCAACGATACTTTAAAAATACTCGATTTTAATACCATAATTAAAGCATCACAAGTCTTAGCAGGAGAAGTTTCCCTAGACAAATTATTAACCAAATTAATGAATCTAGTATTAGAAAATGCCGGAGCAGAAAAAGGATTTCTGATTTTGGATATTGATGGAAAACTTTTAATCGAAGCCAGTAAAAGTTTAGCCGATTCCCAAAAGCCAAATCAAATATCATTTATTAAAATTGAAAAATCAGTACCTATTGAATGCCAAGATTGTCTACCTAATTCGCTCGTTAATTATGTAGCAAGAACGCAAGAAGATGTAGTACTTAACAATGCCGCCAGAGAAGGAATGTTTATTAGCGATCGCTATATTATTCAACATCAGCCAAAATCGGTTTTATGCACCCCTATTTTAGGTCAAGGTAAATTAATCGGCATTCTTTATTTAGAAAATAATTTAACGGTAGGAGCATTTACGCGCGAACGATTATCAGTTCTCCGAATACTCACGTCCCAAGCAGCTATTTCCTTAGAAAATGCCCGACTTTACGAGCAACTAGAAAATTATTCTCGCACTTTAGAAGTCAAAGTAAAAGAACGAACTGAAGAACTAGAAAAAGCCAAAGAAGCGGCTGATGCAGCCAACCGCTCTAAAAGTGAATTTCTCGCTAATATGAGTCACGAACTCCGCACGCCGCTCAACGCTATTTTAGGCTTTACTCAATTGATTAATAGAGAGCGATGGTTATCTGGTAGAGCTAATGAATACCTAAACATTATCAGTCGCAGTGGCGAGCATTTACTAGAATTGATCGACGATGTTTTGGATATGTCTAAGATCGAGTCCGGTCGAATGACCCTCAACGAAACTAGTTTCGATCTCTATCGCCTGCTAGCTTCTCTAGAAGAAATGTTTCAATTGAAAGCGGAATCTAAAGGTTTACAATTATGCTGGGAACGCCACGCAACATTGCCTCAATACGTGCGAACTGATGGCCAAAAATTGCGTCAGGTTTTAATTAATTTACTCAGTAATGCCATCAAGTTTACTCAACGAGGCAGCGTTACGGTAAGAGTTAAAAATCAAAGAGAACCAAATTTGCTAAATCAATATCATTTATTATTTGAAGTAGAAGATACGGGTACTGGGATTGCGCCTAATGAATTAAATAATTTATTTAAAGCTTTCTTTCAAACGGAAACAGGTAAAAAATCTCAGCAGGGAACTGGTTTAGGATTATCGATTAGCCAGCAATTTGTGGGAATGATGGGAGGAAAGATCGTAGTTAACAGTCACTTAGGGAGAGGAACTATTTTTAAGTTTGATATTGTAGTTAGTCCAGGTCAAGTGAATGAGTTGCCAGCGGAAAAATTCACCCAGCAAGTAGTAGGACTTGCACCAGACCAACCGAAGTATCGTATTTTAGTAGTTGACGATCGCTGGTCAAATCGCCAGTTATTGGTGAGATTGCTTGGTTCGCTGGGGTTTGAGATGCGAGAAGCTGAAAACGGTCAAGAAGCTGTTAATCTATGGGAAAGTTGGGAACCCCATTTGATTTGGATGGATATGCGAATGCCCGTCATGGATGGATATGAAGCTACTAAACAGATTAAAAGCCATTTGAAGGGTCAAGCAACTGTAATTATTGCCCTGACTGCTAGTGCATTTGATAAAGAAAAAGCGCTGATCTTGTCGGCTGGATGCGATGATTTTGTTTGCAAACCATTTGAAGAACAAACTATCTTTGAGAAGATGACAGAACATTTAGGAGTACGCTATGTGTATGAGGAACCAAACCAAACTGACTCGCTTCCAGAATTCCCTATCCAGAAAGTAATCACTCCAGAAGCACTAGCAGTAATGCCCGTAGAGTGGCTGCTCGATTTAAAGCTGGCAGCTATTAAACTTAATAGCAAGCAGATTTTGCAGCTATGCGAGGAAATTCCAGATCGGTATGTTTCCTTAGCCAACGCGATCGCATACTTAATCGATCGCGTTCGTTTTGACGTAATTTTGCAACTTGCTGAACAAGCAATAAATCTATGATTAGCGATCGAGTCGATGTTTTCAAACACAACATATTAATCGTTGACGATACTTTAGAAAACCTGAAATTTTTATCTGCTGTTTTAACTCAACATGGGTACGAAGTTCGCCAAGCAATTAACGGCTCAATGGCGTTAATGGGTGCTACCGCTCAACCGCCAGACCTAATTTTACTAGATGTTAAAATGCCGGGAATAGACGGTTATGAAGTTTGCAAACAGTTAAAAGAAATCGAGCAAACAAAAGACATCCCCATAATTTTTATCAGCGCGATTGATGATGCTTGGGATAAAATAAAAGCTTTTCAGGTTGGAGGAGTAGACTATATTACCAAACCATTTCAAGTAGAAGAAGCAATTGTTCGGATCGAACATCAACTAGCCCTACAAGCAGCCAAGACCCAAATTCAAAAATTAAATGCAGAACTAGAAGCAAGAGTAAAAGAAAGAACTGCTCAATTACAAGCTGCCAATCAAGAATTAGAGAAAGAAATTAGCGAACGAAAGAAAGTAGAAAGAGAATTGGCGAGGGAAAAAAGCCATCTAGTTGCTGCTCAACAAGTAGCTCATATCGGCAGTTGGGAATACGATATATTAACTCAAGAAATTCGTTGTTCTGACGAAATTTTTCGGATTTTTGGGCTTAACGTTCGCGAAGAAACAGTCACTTATCCAAAACATTTATATAAATATATTTATAGTGAAGAGCGAGTATTGTGGGAAACTATTGTTAATGAAGCGCTTCAAACGGGAAAACCTTATGAATTAGAATTTCGGATCGTGAGACCCGACGGGGAAATTCGGTGGGTTTTTGCGAAAGGGCAGCCGATTTTTAACTCAAAAAATAAAGTAACTAAATTATTTAATACCGTACTGGATATTACCGAACAGCAAGCTGCGCTACGCGAACGCAAACAAGCAGAGGAAGCACTCAGTAAAAGTGAAGAGCTATTTAGATTAACCTTTGAAATGGCTCCCATCGGGATGGCAATTCAAAGTTTAGATGGCAAATTCCTGCAGGTAAATCAAGCATTATGCGAGATTCTCGGTTATACCTACGAAGAATTGTTATACCGAAATTGGGCAGACTTGACCCATCCAGATGACGTAACGGTTTCTCGTTTGCTAAACCAACAATTATGCCAAGGAGAAATTTCTGATTTTAAAATAGAAAGTCGTTATTTAACCAAAAATTGCCAGTTAGTTTACGGCATTCTAAAGGTTGCTCTAGTGAGAGATTCGATGGGTAAACCCCTGCATTTGATCGGTCAATTTATGGACATTACCGATCGCAAACGAGCCGAAGAACAGTTACTTTATGATGCTCTACACGATAGCTTAACTGGTTTACCCAATCGCGGCTTGTTAATGGAATACATCGACCAGTCGCTCAAACGCATCCAACGACATCGAGATTATTTATTTGCTGTTTTATTCATCGACTTAGACCGCTTCAAAGTTATTAATGATAGTCTGGGACATTTAGTAGGCGATCGATTACTGATCGCGATCGCTCGTAAATTACAAACCATCGTGCGTTCTACAGATATGGTAGCTCGGCTGGGAGGAGATGAATTTATTATTTTGTTAGATGAGATTAAAGATATCAATGATGCAATTAAAATTGCCGAGCGAATTTCTGAAGAATTAAGGTCACCTTTGCAACTCGAAAATCGCCGAGTTTTCATGAACGCTAGCATCGGTATTGCTATTGCCACTCCAGAATATCATCAAGGCGGAGATTTACTACGAGACGCCGATATTGCGATGTATCGCGCTAAAGAAAAAGGTAAAGCACGATATGAAATTTTTAATCGTATTATGTACACCCAAGCTTTCCAGCAACTTCAGTTAGAAAACGACCTGCGCCAAGCACTAGAACGGCAAGAATTTTTAGTACATTACCAACCGATAGTTTCCCTTACAACAGGCAAATTAACGGGTTTTGAGGCATTAATTCGCTGGCAACATCCCAAAAAAGGTTTGATTAGTCCTTCCGAATTTATTCCCATTGCAGAAGAAACGGGCTTAATAGTTTCGTTAGGTGAATGGGTACTGCAAACCGCCTGTCAGCAAATGTCAAATTGGCAGACTAAATTTGCTACATCACTACCCTTAAAAATTAGCGTCAATCTATCAGGAAAGCAACTCAGAGAACCGAATTTGCTGGAAAAAATCGACGAAATAATCGCTCGAACTGGTATAAATGGCGAAAATTTAAAATTGGAACTAACTGAAAGTATGCTAATGGAAAATGAAGAAGCTATCCTCAATACGCTTTCCGAACTGAGAAAAAGAAAAATTCAATTGAGTATTGATGATTTTGGTACGGGATATTCATCTTTAAGTTATTTACACCGATTTCCCGTTAATACTTTGAAAATAGACCGTTCTTTTGTCAGTCGGATCGGCGAACAGGGAGAAAATCAAGAAATTGTCGAAACTATTATTACCTTGGCACATCAGTTGAGCGTGTCAGCGATCGCAGAAGGAGTAGAAACTCCCCAACAGATCGATCGACTAAAAGCGTTAGCTTGTGAAGAAGCGCAAGGATACTTTTTTTCTAAACCTTTAGAATCCGCGTTGGCAGAAAATTTAATTAAATCCGATCCTTTATGGTCTATCTAAATCCCGATTCTCGGGTAAAATTGAGCGATGACGATCGCGATTACACTACGGTTACTGCTGGTAAAGGTTACTACTTCAATCTACTTTGCTATCCTGCTTCCCTCAGCTTGGATAGCTCGTCATAATGTTAGTTAATGAAGATTATAAACTTGAGAAAATGCGATACTTAGCACTAGCTACTGATTATGATGGTACGATTGCTACCCACGGTCAAGTGGATGCAAAAACGTTAGATGCTTTATCTCGTTTCCGAGATACTAATCGGAAATTAATACTAGTAACGGGTCGGCATTTAGAAGAGTTACTGCAAATTTTTCCGCAAATTCATTTGTTCGATCGCGCGGTGCTGGAAAACGGCGCTTTACTGTATCGACCCGCCACTGGAGAGGAAAAAGTTTTAGGCGAACGTCCTCCAGAAGCATTTATCAAAGCGTTGCAACAACGAGGCGTTCATCCCTTAGCCGTAGGTCGAGTAATTGTCGCTACTTGGCGACCCCATGAAAATACTGTAGAGGAAGTGATTCGAGAATTGGGATTGAATTGGCAAATTATCTTTAATAAAGATGCAGTGATGGTGTTGCCTTGCGGTTTAAACAAAACTACCGGGCTGATGGCAGCTTTAGAAGAGTTACAATTATCACCTGAAAAGACGATCGGGGTGGGAGATGCGGAAAACGATCGCGATTTTATCAAAATCTGCGCCTATTCCGTTGCAGTCGCCAACGCCTTACCAATAGTTAAACAAGAGGTTGACTGGGTAACAAAAGGCGATCGCGGTGCCGGTGTAACTGAGTTGATCGATCGCATTATCGACTCCGATTGTAGCTGACAATTTGAGTAAAGCTAAATTTGCGATCGAATCAATCTAACGTACTCAACTTTTATACAAGCATCCATTACCACATTTAAACCTGCTTCTAAAGCTTTTCGAGCAGCAGATTCATCATAAATGCCCGACTGCGCCCAGATAGTTTTAGCATTAATATCGATCGCTTCATCAACAACTTCAGCCAAGAATTCGCTGCGACGAAAAACATTCACCAAATCCACTGATTCCGGCACATCTTTTAAAGAAACATAACAAGGTTGCCCATCAATTTCTCTCACTGTTGGGTTAACCGGAATCACCCGATAACCCACCTCTCGCAAAAACCGAGCAATTTGATAACTTATTCTTTCCGGTCGATCGGAATGACCCACCACAGCGATCGCTTTCGTATCATTCAATATCTCTCGCAAACTCCCATCATTTAACTTAGAATACTGCATAATTCAACCATCTGTGATTAGCAAATCATCTATTCAATTTTAATTTAAACTAATTGTAAAATAACTGATATTGTCTTAAATATTGCCAAAATGCGAGAACTTTATCCGCCGATCGAACCTTACAAAGAAGGCAAATTACAAGTATCCGACCTCCATACCATTCATTTTGAAGAGTCTGGCAACCCAAATGGGAAACCGATCGTTTTATTGCACGGAGGGCCGGGAGGCGGCTGTCCGCCATTTTATCGACAATATTTTCACCCGGAAAAATGGCGTTTAATAATGTTCGATCAACGAGGCTGCGGGAAAAGTACACCTCATGCAGAACTAAGAGAAAACACCACTTGGGACTTAGTAAATGATATTGAAAAATTGCGAGAACATTTAGGTATTGAAAAATGGGTAGTGTTTGGTGGCAGTTGGGGTAGCACTTTATCATTAGCTTACAGCGAAACTCATCCAGAACGTTGCAAAGGTATTATTTTGCGCGGCATTTTCATGTTGCGACGAAAGGAGTTGCAATGGTTTTATCAAGAAGGAACTAGCTATATTTTTCCAGATGCTTGGGAGGAATATCTCAAACCAATTCCCCCCGAAGAACGCGGAGATATGATAACAGCTTATTACAAGCGTTTAACTCATTCAGATCCTAACATCAGAATGGAAGCTGCCCGTGCTTGGTCAGTTTGGGAAGGTAGCACTAGTAGATTATTCCCAGACCCAAATTTAATGCAAAAATTTGGTGAAGACCGATTTGCCGAAGCATTTGCTAGGATTGAATGTCATTACTTTATGAATAAAGGGTTTTTTGACCCTGAAGACCAATTGCTTTTAAATGTCGATCGCATTCGCCATATACCAGGCGTAATTATCCACGGACGCTACGATATAGTTTGCCCGATGATATCAGCTTGGGAACTACATCGTGCATGGCCAGAAGCAGAATTGATCGTAATTCCCGACGCCGGACATTCCATGAGCGAACCGGGAATTCTCAGTGCTTTAATTGAAGCAACAGATAAATTTGCCGAATTGTAAAATTGTAGAGTGGGTTCTACTGGGGCTGACCCCTC
>DATNQN010000073.1 GCA_036703985.1 Leptolyngbyaceae cyanobacterium | reverse complement strand
CCCCATCCCGAACTCGGTTGTGAAACGCTGCTGCGGCGAAGATACTCGGCGGGTCACTGCCCGGTACAATAGCTCGGTGCCAGGTTTCTCTTCCATCAAAAGCCCTCTTGTCACTATGTTCAAGAGGGCTTTTGTTTTGGTTATTTTTTGACCATTTCTTGACCAGGCAGCTAGCTAGGGAAAAGAAGTAAATTTTTAATCCCACATTCCGCACTTCAAAATGTAGTACAGTGACGATACAAGAAGGCCAGAGAAAATTAAGTATAAATATTTAACTACCTACGGGAACAAAAAGTAGGAAAATCATGATTAGAAATCATCAAGAGTTAAAAAAGTTAGGAAAGATGCAAAAGTTGTTGAGTAAAAATCTAGATCACTTAGGAATAGTAGCCGGAATAATTGATGAAATTGGTATCGAACAAAAAATTAATGAAATTCTTGATTGTGATGTAAGAGAAAAAATAAGTGCTGGGAAAATTGTCAAAGCTATTTTATTGAATAATTTAGGGTTTGTCACCAAACCTTTATATTTATTTAGCCAATATTTCCAAGATAAGCCTGTAGAACATTTATTAGGAAAATGTCTGGAAGCGGCGGAATTAAATGATGATAAAATTGGTCGAGTCTTGGACAAATTATTTGATAATTCCCTAACTACTATATTTTCAATAATTGCGATTAATGCAGCTAATAAATATCAGGTAAAAACTACCTTTTCCCATTTAGATTCAACCTCAATATCCGTACATGGAGAAGACAAGCAATTTGAGGATTCTTCAGAAATTACTATCAAAATAACTTATGGATATTCCCGTGACCATCGACCAGATTTAAAACAATTTATGTTGGATTTGATTGTCAGTAGTGATGGAGATATCCCACTGTTTTTCCGAACAGCATCCGGGAATGAAGCTGATAAAGCTGTATTTGGTCAAATTATCAATGATTACCAACAACAAATTAATTTTGATAGTATTATGGTCTGTGACAGTGCTTTATATAGTGCAACAAATTTAGAAATAATCAAAAGCTATAAATGGATATGTCGCGTCCCATTTACCGTTAAAAAAGCGAAAGAATTAGCCGAAAGCTTAGATATTCAAGATTTTCAAAAAGCTCATACACCTAGATATAGTTATGTAGAGAAAAATCTTAATCATAGTGGGGTTCAACAAAGATGGTTAATTGTAGAAAGTGAAACCAGGAAACAATCGGATTTAACTAATTTAGAAGACAAAATCACCAAAGAAGCCCAAAAAATCGACAAATTTCTCCAAAAATATCAACGACAAAAATCTGATGATTTAGCCGAAATCAAGCAACAAGTCAAACAATTTAATCGCCAGTTAAAATACCATCAAATTCAGTCTCTTAATCATCCTGAGTTCCCGGTTAACCAGACCAAATCTGTCTATGGCATCTCCGGTCAAGTTATTCAGCTTTCCGATGTAATTGCTGCCGAAAGAAATCGTGCTGGTCGCTTTATTTTAGCTACTAATGTGTTAGATACTCAACAGCTTAAGACAGCGGAAATTCTCTCTAATTACAAAGCTCAACAATCAGACGAAAGAGGCTTCCGCTTTCTTAAAGATCCACTTTTCTTTGCTGATAGTGTATTTCTCAAATCCCCGCGTCGAATTCAAGCAATGGCAATGTTAATGGGGTTAGCTTTATTAGTCTATTCCTAGGGTCAACGATATTTACGTAACCAGCTTCAATTAAGGCAATCAACTGTGAATAATCAACTGGGTAAACCAGTTAATCATCCTACTTTACGTTGGATTTTTCAACTTTTTCAAGGTATCCATTTCTTAATTTTTTCATCCCAAAAGCAAGTTAATAATTTAACTGAAGAATTGATTAATATCCTTCATTTCTTCCCAGAATCTTGTCAACGCTATTATTTAATTTCTACTGCTTAAATATCGCATCATTATCAGCTAAGACATCCGCTTCATTAGCCGACCATTAACATCAGACGGAGAGGATCGAACCGGACATACCAGGGAAATGGGCAATCCTTGATCGCTTGCCACTTTTCTTTGAAAACTTCAGCTTGCACGTGGTAATCATGCGAATCTATAGGTTCGCCATTTAATTTAAGGAACAGCGTCATCCTATGGGGAGTCTCGCTGGTTGAAGCTAACCAGCAGGGAAACGTATTATTAAGATTGGTGTTAGCGTTGGGCATGATACTAATTTGGTGAGCACGAATCCCAATATCAGCTAGGTCATCTGGAATAGCTTCTACGACTTGCAAGGTGACACCCCAATCAATTGCTTTCACAGCATTAGATCTAACAGGGGTAGCGCGAGAAAAGTTTTTACATCCCGTTAGTTGCGCGACACGCAAGGTGCGAGGATGTTCAAAAATCTGATGTTTAGTATCAAAAGCGATCGCTTGACCGCCAGACATCACCATCAATTTTTCACATACCCGATAAGCTTCTTCTAGATTGTGGGTCACAAATAAAGTGACACCGGAATAAGTAGATAAAGTTTCGATTAATTGACGTTCGACTTGAGCGCGAAGATAGGTATCAAGTGCCGAAAATGGCTCATCTAGTAATAATACTTCTGGGTCAGTTGCTAATGCTCTGGCTAACGCGACTCGCTGCTGTTGTCCGCCGGAAAGTTGATGCGGATAGCGATCGCCTAATCCCTGTAATTGTAGTAAAGCCAACTTTTGATTTACCCGCTGCACTCTTCTTGCTTTGGGTAAATGCTGCAAACCAAAAGCAATATTTTGGGCAACCGTCATGTGCGGAAATAAGGCATAGTTTTGAAATACCAAACTAACTTTGCGCCGATGACTGGGGACATTAATTTTTTTCTCTGAATCAAACAAAGTTTGACCATTCAAAACAATTCGCCCTTTAGTTGGCGTTTCTACTCCGGCAATACAACGGAGTGTCATACTCTTACCAGAACCAGATCCACCCAACACACCTAAAGTTTCTTGTTGCGCCGTAAAAGCACTGTTTAGCGTAAAGCTGGCCAGCTGTTTCTCAATATCAACAACTAAACCTCGTTCCAACTTAGGTAAAGACGGTTTAGGAAGTGGCAAGATTTGGGGAGATTCACTGCTTCTACCTCTGCCATTCACAGGTTCATTAGCTTCAACCATCCCGAAAAAATTCCCTTGAAGCTGGCGCTGATATTGCTTTTGCCACAGATTAACCGCAATGATGCCCGACAATGAGATTGAGATAATTACGATTACCCACAGCCACGCCTCATTCATTGCGCCTGCTTCCACTGCAAAGTATATTGCCATCGGCAGGGTTTGGGTTTGACCGGGGATATTACCCGCCAGCATTAAAGTTGCACCAAATTCTCCTAAACCCCTAGCAAATGCCAGCATTGTTCCCGCTAGAATACCAGGGATAGAAAGGGGAAGCAGTAAACGCCAGAAAATGCGCCATTTCGATGCACCAAGAGTTTCGGCAACTTGTAACAATCTGCGATCGACCTGCTCAAATGCTCCTAGTGCAGTTTTATACATCAATGGAAACGCCACAACTGTTGCTGCAATTACGGCTCCATACCAAGTAAAGACAACACTGACATCAAATTTAGCCATTAACTGACCTAGTGGACTATTCTTGCCAAACAACCACAGCAACAAAAAGCCCACCACTGTCGGCGGCAAAATCAACGGCGCAACAAAAATGCCCTCAATAACTGACTTCCAGCGCCCCCGATAACCTAGCATCCAGTAGGCCGCCGCAATTCCTGTAAAGAAGGTAAAAATGGTTGCTAGCCCTGCGGTTTTAAGTGATATCCATAATGGCGAGAGATCTACAATCATGGCAGCGTCAGTGGTAGGTAGAGAAAATGAGGTAAAAAATATTTCCTAATGACCAATGACCAATAACTAATAACTGTTTACTGAGCAATGCCAAAACCGTATTTCTTGAAGATGGCTTGAGCTTGTGGACTGGTAAGAAATTGGGCATAAGTACCCGCCGCTTGCTGATGCCGACTGGCAGAGATGACTGCCATTGGGTAAACGATGGGGGAGTGCTGATTACTGGCAGCAGTTGCTACTTGTTTTACCCGCGCGGAAACTTTGGCATCGGTGCTATAAACAATTCCCGCATCTGCGTTACCACTCTCAACTGTTCCTAAAACATTTCGCACTGAGTTGCCATATACTAATTTGGGTTTTACCTGCTCTAAAATTCCCAAATTTTTAAATAATTCTTGAGCGTATTGTCCAGCCGGAACGCTGCGGGGTTCTCCCATTGAAATTTTCTTGACGTTGGGGTTAGTTAATTGCTGAAAACTATTTAACCCTAGTGTGGAATTACTCGGAACAACGAGAACTAAGCTATTGGTTAGTAAGTTGCGGCGGGTATTGGTAACAATCAGATTTTTCTTCTGTAATACATCCATTTGTTTAGTTGCCGCAGAAATAAAGACATCAACGGGCGCACCCTGTTCAATTTGCTGCTGAAGTGGCCCAGATGCGGCAAAGTTGTAGTTAACAGTAATGCCTTGATTAGCTTTTTCAAAAATCGGATCGAGTTCTTTAAGGGCATCTTGCAAACTGGCGGCGGCGGCAATTAGCAGCGTTGTAGATTCGGCATTAATTGGCGCAGGTGTAACTACCCTAAAAGCGATCGCTAGCAGCAATGTGGCTAGAAACCCACTTAAAAAAGTAAGAATGCGTCTTCGTTTCATAAAAATTAAGTTAAGAAAGTAGGGAAAGAAATTTTCGTAATGATTGAATCAAACACTGTTTATAATTGCAGTAAACTAAGAGTCAAAACTACTCTTTTTAGACAGTTTTACGAGCAACAATGTGGAAAAGATGCCAGTGTTTCTCTACACCCAGAGGGGTCTTACCTGGATGTTCTTCTTCTTCTAACCACTCAATTTCAAAGGAAGCAAGCAATTCAATTACCTGTTCGCGGGTACGATAGTTCATGTGCGGATAAGCAGTCCAAGAATCGCGATCGCCAATTATATGACCGCAAAACCTTCCTCCCACCCGCAACGCCGCCACAATCTTCTGCCAAAACACCGGAAAATCAGCAGGGGGATAGAATTGCAGACAAAAGCTGGCATTAATCAGATCGACATTCTCTGGGAAAGTGAGAACTTCAAATCGATCGATACGAGTTTCTAGATATTGACGATCGATATTAGGGCGACTGAGGAGACGTGCGATCGCTTTTTCTTCCGCATCAATACCCAAAACCCGCCAGCCTCGCTTCAAAAGTTCTACTGTATCCCGCCCATCTCCACAGCCGAGATCCACAGCAAACGGACGAGCGATAGAGGAATGTTCTGCATCAAATTTTGCCAGTGCTGCAAGTAGCGTTTCACGCGGCGGACGACCCTCAACAGCCTGATAGTAGTCAGTCCAGTTATGTCCATCAGGGGGATTTACAGTTGGAATATTGGGTTGCGCTTGCATAAACTAATATTGCAGCTAAATGGAAGCGTAACTATCGGGGAAAATCAGCCGAGGAAGCATGGTTTATTTTAACCAACTTCCGGGAGTTGAAGCAAGCTTTGTCGGCTTATCAAAAACGGTTTGGAATTGAGGAAATGTTTAGAGACTATAAAAGTGGTGGCTATAATCTAGAG